>NZ_DEYR01000041.1:0-96465 GCF_002364635.1 Pseudomonas sp. UBA3153 | reverse complement strand
GCCGACGGCACACGGCTTTCCGGCGGGGAACGCAAGCGGATGGCACTGGCGCGGGCGCTGTACCGGCGCCCGGACCTGCTGCTGCTGGATGAGGCCACTTCCGGCCTAGACGAAGCCAGCGAAACCCGCCTGCTGTCCCGGCTGCGCAGCGAGTGCCCGGCGATGAGCGTGGTCTACATCACCCACCGCAGCAGCAACCTGCGCTTCGCCGACCGCACCGTGCGCCTGCAGAACGGCGTGCTCGAAGACCTGGCGGCGAACGCCGAATGACATCCAGACCGGTTGCCCTGTTCGTCACGCCGGTCCTGCCCTTGCCGGGCGGCTCGGGCCGCGCGCTGCGCGCCTGGGACTGGCTGCAGACGCTGAGCCGCGAGCACCGTGTGCACCTGCTGGTGGCCGGTGACCGCGACAGCTGGCCGACGTTGCCCGCGGACTATCCCGCCGAAGCGGTCTGGCCGCTGGCGGACGGGGTCAGCACGACGCGCCGCTATCGCCGCCTGGCAGGCCTGTCTCTGCCGCTGCTTGCCCTGTGTTCCCGTCGCTTCGTCAGCGACTGGCAGCAGTGGACGTCGACATCGACGCTGGAGGCGCTGGAAGCCCGCCTCGCCGGCGAGACGGTGCAGCGCATCGTGGTGTTCCGGCTTTACCTGCAAGACCTCGGGACCGCGCTGGCCGCGCGCTATCCGCACGCCGACTGCGCACTCGACCTGGACGATCTGGAGTCCCGCACGCGAACCAGCGTGGCGCTGGCCTCCTGGCGCATGGGCCAGTACCGCGACGCGCTGCGCGGGCTGTCCACGGCGATCCAGTACCGCCTGGTCGAGCGCGACATCGCGCGGCAGTACCGAACCCTCTACCTGGCCGCGAGCGACGATGCGCGGCACTTGCCGGCGCGTCCCGGCCTGTCAATCGCCTGCCGGCCCAACCGGATCGCCCTGCCGGCGACGCCTGCCGAGCTGCCCGGCGACGGGACGCTTGGCCTGCTGTTCGTCGGCACGCTGAACTACCCGCCCAACGAAGAAGCCGTGCGCTTTCTGGTGACGCGCCTGATACCCCGCCTGTCAGCGACGCTAACCTCGCCCTGGCGCCTGCGCATCGTCGGCCGGCATGCCTCCCCGTCGCTGCAGGCACTGCTTCGCACGCCGCAGGTGGAGTTCAGCGCCGAGGCCGGCGACCTTGGCGACTGCTATGCGCGCAGCCACATCGTCCTGGTCCCGCTGTTCGCCGGCGGCGGGACCAAGCTCAAGACGCTCGAAGGTTTCGCCCACCGCCGCCCAGTGATTTCCACCCGGCAAGGCGTGCGCGGCCTCGCGGTAACGTCCGGCGAGCACTACCTGGAGGCCCATGGTGCCGAGGAGTTCGCCGCATCGATCGTCGCCCTGGCGACGCGGCGCGAGCTTGCCGGACGCATCGCGGACGCCGGCTGGGCGCTCTGCCGACAGCAGTATGCGCGGCCATGAAGACCCTGTTCATCCTCTCCATAGAGCAGGGCTACGGCGGCGCCGAGCGCAGCATCGAGATCGTCCTGCGCCATTTGCCAGCGGACCTGCGGGTGGTGATCTTCGCCCAGAGCAAGGCGCACCGGGAGCGCCTGCTACAGCCGGGAACATTGCCGGCCAATGCGCGCCTGATTCATGTGCGCACCAGCCAGAACACCGCCGGCCGGCGAATCGCGGCGCTGCAACTGCTGCTCGCGTTCCTGCGCCATCGCCCCGACGCGATCCTGCTCAACACCCAGCGTTCGGCGCTCATCGCCGCCATGGCCGCGCGGTTCCTCCGCCCGCTGGCCCGACGCTGCCACCTCTACGTGCGTGACTACCTCTGGCAGGACCTGGATTTCATCTTCACCCGCCTGCCGGGCGCGCCGATTCTGCTACCGAGCAGCGTGGTGATGCAGCGCCAGGGCTACCTGAGCCCCATGCACGCGGCGCCCTTCGGCCCCTCGCCCTGGTCGGTGGTGCCGGACATGGTGGAGATTCCCGACGAGGCGGTTTCCTACGAGGGTCCGATCCTGCATCTGGCCACGCTCAATCCCTGGAAGGGCCATACCGATCTGGCCCTGGCGCTGCATCATCTGCACGAGCGACGGCAGCCACTGGCCCTTTTGTCCTGCGGACCGCAGGATGACCCGGCGCTTCAGCAGCGCTTGCGGCGGTTGATCGAGCGGCTCGGCATCGGCGCCAGCTACCGGCTCGGCGACTACGTGGCTGACCCCTCCGCCCTGCTGCGCAGCTGCCGCGCCGTGGTGGTGGCCTCGGTGTCGCATTCCGGCGGGCCGGAGACCTTCGGCAGAACCGTCATAGAGGCCTGGTCGCGGCGCAAACCGGTAATCGCCTACGCCACCGGCGCGCCCGCGCAACTGATCGAGCACGAGGTCGACGGCCTGCTGGTGCCGGAGGGCGATACCCAGGCGCTCGCCGAGGCGCTGCTGCGCCTGGCTTCCTCGCCGGAGCTGTGCCGACGCCTGGGCGAAGCCGGTCACGCCAAGGTCGTCGAACGCTACGAGGCCGGCGCGGTCACCCGGCAGTTGCTGGAACGGCTGAACCTGTCGGACGCGGGGCGACCATGAACGCACCTTTCTCGCACTGGGTGCTGCACGACTACCTGCAAGTGAACGGCGGGGCCGAGCGACTGGTCATCGCCCTGGCCAACGGGCTGCCCGGCTTCGCCCTCGGCGTATCGGGGGTTTACCCGGCGTTCCGCGAATCCGGGGATTGCGACGCCGTAGAGCCCCAGGTGATCGGCGCCGCGCCCCTGCGCATGCTCCCGCGCATCCCCCGGGCGCTGGCCGCGTTCTCCCGGCCGCCCGCGTACCTGCGTGAGGCGCGGCAGGTGATCTACAGCGGGCTCTATGCCCCGCTTGCGGCGCTCGAACAGCCGCGCGGGCGGCGCCTCTACTATTGCCACACGCCGCCGCGTTTCGCCTTTGACCAGCGCGAGCGCTACCTGGCGCGTGCTCCGGCGCTGGCCAGGCCGGCGCTGCGCCTGGCCATCGAACGCTATCGCCACGCCTACCTGCTCGCGCTGCAGCGCATGGACCGTGTGCTGACCAACTCGCTGCATGTCCGCGAGCGCCTGCTCGAACACACCGGGATCGCCGCCGAGGTCGTCTACCCGCCCATCGATACCACCGGGTTTCGCTTCCTCGGCCAGCAGGGCTACTATCTGTCGCTGGGGCGCCTGGAACCCAACAAGCGGGTCGACCGCATCGTCCGCGCCTTTCTCGGCATGCCGGACAAGCAGCTGGTGGTCGCCTCCGGCGGCTCGCAGCTCGAGGCCCTGAAGACGCTGGCGAACGGCGCGCCGAACATCCGTTTCGCCGGCTGGCTCGACGACGCCGCCCTGGCGCAGCTCCTGGGCAATGCCATCGCCGCGCTCTACGTGCCGCAGGACGAGGATTTCGGTATGTCCGCGGTCGAGGCCATGGCGGCGGGCAAACCGCTGATCGGCGTCGCCGAGGGCGGGCTGCGCGAAAGCGTCGTCGACCAGCGCACGGGGCTGCTGCTGCCCGCGGACCCGAGCGCCGAAGCCATCGCCGAGGCGGTCGGACGCCTGTCCGCCGGGCGGGCATTGAGCATGCGCGCCGCCTGCGAGGCGCAGGCGGCGGAGTTCTCCCGGGCGCGCTTCCTCGACGCCTTCAGAAACATAATCCAGTAGTACCTTCACCATGCGCGTGCTGCACTTCTACAAGACCTCCCTTCCCGACAGCATCGGTGGAATCGAACAGGTCATCGATCAGATCGCCCGCGGCGCAGCCAGCCTCGGGGTGACCACCGACGTGCTGTCGCTGGGCGAGCGGCGCATCGAACGGCCGATGGAAATCAACGGCTACCATGGCTACCGCGCCAGGCTGGATTTCCAGATCGCCTCCACCGGTTTCTCCCTGTCCGCATTCCCGCTGTTCGGCCGCCTGGCGAAGCAGGCCGACCTGATCCACTACCACTTTCCGTGGCCGTTCATGGACCTGGTGCACTTCCTCAGTCGCACCCGCAAGCCGACGCTGGTCACCTATCACTCTGACATCATCCGCCAGAAGAACCTCCTCAAGCTCTACCGGCCGCTGGAGCGGCGCTTCCTCGCCGACGTCGATCACATCGTCGCCACCTCGCCCAACTACCTGGCGTCCAGCGATGTGCTGGAGCAGTACCGGGACAAGGTCAGCGTAATTCCCATCGGCCTGGACAAGACCAGCTATCCCGCGGCCTCACCCGAAAAGCTGCGCTACTGGCGCGAGCGTATCGGCCCGAAGTTCTTCCTCTTCGTCGGCGTGATCCGCTACTACAAGGGCCTGCACATCCTGCTGGAGGCCGCCAAGGGCACCGACCTGCCGATCGTCATCGTCGGCGCCGGGCCCATCGAGGCGGAATTGCGCGCCCAGGCCGCCGAACTCGGCCTGCTCAACATCCGCTTCCTCGGCCACCTGCCCGATGACGACAAGGCCGCGCTGCTGCAGCTGAGTTACGCCGTGGTGTTTCCCTCGCATTTGCGTTCGGAGGCGTTCGGCATCTCGCTGCTGGAAGGCGCGATGTATGGCAAGCCGATGATTTCCAGCGAGATCGGCACCGGCACCACCTTCATCAACATCGGCGAAGAGACCGGCCTGGTGGTCCCGGCCGACAACGCCGAGGCGTTGCGCAGCGCCATGCAGTACCTGTGGAACCATCCGCAGCAAGCCGCCGCGATGGGCCAGCGCGCCGAAGCCCGCTACTGGCAGCTGTTCACCGCGCAACGCATGGCCGAGCGCTATGTGGCCTTGTATCGCCAGTTGGGCTCGAGCCCCCGGTGAGCGGAATACGCCCGAACCACGGATGCGTTCAGCCGGCCAAGCGGCGCCGGAGATGCTGGAGACGGGCGCGCGTAGCCCAGCCAGCCGAAGGGCCTCTGCGAGGCGCCGGCATCCTGCGGGCGGGGATGCGCTTGCAGCCGGCGCGCGATGTGTCGGGCGAGCCGGAGGACGACCTCCTCGGACGCCAGGTCCATCTGTGTGACGAAGGCCGGCCGCAGCGGGTGCGAACGCCAGTCGAAATAGCGCGCATAGGCAGTCTCGTCGTGGGAGAGGTCCTGCAGGTAGGCGGCCAGGCTCCGCGGGCTCTCGAAAGCACCCGCACCGATGTAGCAGTGATCGCCCGGCGCGTAGGCCTCGACGTTCGGCGCCCCCCCGATAGACCTTCACGCAGCCCGCCAGCAGCGGCTGGAAGAATTTCTCGGTGACGTAGTCCTCCTCGAAGGTGTTCTCCAGCGCGAGGCAGAAGCGGTAGCCGCCAAGCAGGTCCATCTTGGTCGCCGCGCCGTGGTCCGCCTGCGGGATGGCGCTGTTGTTGAGGAATCGCCCGTAGGAATCCACCGGCAGATGACGCATCAGTTCGGCGGCGAAGGCGTTGGGCCCGCTGGTGTCCTTCGGTGCCGACCGGAACAGCGCCGTGGTACGCGGCTGAACCTTCGCTGGCAGCGGACGCGCCATCGCCGCCCGCCACTCGTCCCATTTGGGGAAATAGGTGCAGCGCACGTCCGCCGCCGGCTCGAAGTTCATCTGTATATCGAAGTGGCGCATGAGCCGAGGGTTGTGGCGGGTCGGCGTGTGCGCGCGGCTTTCCATCGACCAGCCGACACACAGCTGGCCGCGATACTTGGGCGCAACGGCGATTTCGTTGAACGCCGGCAGGTGGAAGATCACCGCATCGGCTTCCCGCAGGCGGGCGCGGTCCGTGGTGAAGCGGCACACGGCCTGCTCGGCGAAGTGCGAGACATCCGGATACTCGCCGAAGAACGCGTTGTAGAAGAGGATCAGCGGGGTGCGTTCCGTCGCGGACATGCACGGCGCTCCTTCAGCGTGGGGAAAGTGAGTGGGCAACTTCATACCGCCGCGGGCAGGGCCGGCCGCTCGAGCCGGTCGCGCAGGAGGGCCATGTAGGCCTGCGCCTACAGCAGCGTCCAGACGTGCTCGCGCACGGTCAGCGGACCGTACTGCAGCTGCCAGCGGCGCAGGTTGTCCTGATCGAGGATCTCCGACCAGTCGTGGATGATCACGACTGCAAGATCGGCGAACAGCGAATCGAGCGCCGAGCTCATGGTAATCACGATGGACCCGAGGTAGAGCGCCTCCCAGGTGCGATGGCAGTCCACCGCATTGCCCTCCAGGCTGAGCACGAAGGGATGGTTCGCATAACGCTGCCATATCGCCCGCTGGCTCACCCGGCGACGAACCCTCTCGACATGCCTGCAGCCGTGCAATGCCTTGACCGCCGCGATGCGCGGCGCGGAGGCCAGGCTCAGGCCGATGTCGCACAGAACCGTGGGCGGCAGATCGCCCGCCTCGCGACGCATCGAGCGGATGCGCGCCAGGTCGTCGAACAGCCGGCGCGGGCTGGTGAAAGGGCGCGGCGTGTGCAGGTCGAGCCCGATGGGCAATGGCGCGAGCCGCGGGGCATCGCTGCCGTCGTGGTTCTGCGTGTACCAGGCGACCAGCCAGGAACAGGACAGCAGCGCGACCGTTTCCGGGCGAAGCTCGGAGGGCACCGAAACGTCGCCGTCGGATGTCACCAGCACGAAGGGCTTGGGATGGAGGGCAGCGCGGCGGCAACGAAATGATCCAGATCCGCCGCGACGCCGTCGCGCGACTGGGGGTGCTCAGCCGGACCCAGACCAGGCCGTGGGCATCGGCATAATGCTCGCGGAACAGGCTTTCGCTCTGGACGCTCTCGGTCGGCGCCTGCCAGTAGCTTTCCGGCCCGCGAAAGTCGCACTGGCGGCTCAGGCCCTTCGACCAGAGGCAGGGGAGCGGGTCGGAGAAATCATGCGCATCGAAGGTCAGAGCTACGACCGACCTGCGCAGGCGTTTGCCGAGTGTCACCAGCCGCCGCACCATGCCCCATTCCATTTCCCTACGCTCCCGAATCCCCGCACAGGATACCAAGCCGCGCCGGACAATGACTGCGCGAAACGGCTGTTCACCCTTGCCCGATATCGAGCTGGCCGACGCGTGATTCGCGCGGATTCGCCCCGCCGGCCATTTGCTCCGTGCGCGGCCGCTCTGCTAGTGTCGCCGCGGTTTCCGCTCCCGTCGTAGAGAACGCCCATGGCCCGCAAGAAAGCTGCACTCGATTTCGAACAATCCATCGCCGACCTGCAGAACCTGGTCGAGCGCCTGGAAAGCGGCGAGCTGTCGCTGGAAGACTCCCTGGGCGCCTTCGAGCAGGGCATCCGCCTCACCCGTGACTGCCAGGCGGCACTTAGCCAGGCCGAGCAGAAGGTGCAGATACTCCTGGAGCGTGACGGCGAAACCGAAGAAGCGCCCTTCGAAACGGACCCCGAGGCATGACCGCGGCCTATCAGAAAGCCTGCCGGGCACGTGTCGACGCGTGCCTGGAGCGGTTCTTCCAGGCCCCGCAGGACGATCTGGCGCGGCTCTACCAGGCGATGCGCTACAGCGTGATGAACGGCGGCAAGCGGGTGCGCCCGATCCTCGTCTACGCCGCCTGCGAAGCCCTCGGCGGCGACGCCGAACAGGCCGACAACGCGGCCTGTGCCGTCGAGCTGATCCATGCCTATTCGCTGGTGCACGACGATCTGCCGGCGATGGACGACGACGACCTGCGTCGTGGCCAGCCGACCACCCACAAGGCGTTCGACGAAGCGGCGGCGATTCTCGCCGGCGACGGCCTGCAGAGCCTGGCCTTCAGCGTGCTGGCGGAACCGGGCGCACGTAGCGCCAGCGCCGAGACCCGCCTGCGCATGCTGACCACCCTGGCCCGCGCGGCCGGGCCCGAAGGCATGGTCGGCGGGCAGGCGATCGACCTGGAGTCGGTGGGGCGGCAGATCGACCAGCGCGCGCTGGAAAGCATGCACCGGCACAAGACCGGCGCGCTGATCGAAGCCAGCGTGTGCCTCGGCGCCCTCGCCAGCGGCCGGGCCGACGACGCGGCGCTGGCCGCGCTGCAAACCTACGCGCGGGCCATCGGCCTGGCGTTCCAGGTGCAGGACGACATCCTCGACGTGGAGAGCGATACCGCGACGCTGGGCAAGACCCAGGGCAAGGACCAGGCCCAGGACAAGCCCACCTACCCGGCCCTGCTCGGCCTGGAACCCGCCAAGGCCTACGCGCTGGACCTGCGCGACCAGGCGCTGGCCGCGCTGGAGGCCTTCGGCAAACGCGCCGAACCGCTGCGCGACCTCGCGCGTTTCATCGTCGAACGGCGCAGCTAACAGCCATCACTCCCGCGGGGCGGATTCAACCGCCCCGCAGACAGGACCGTCCTAGTCCTGCCCTTCCCGATCGCGAAAACCGAGCAGATAGAGGATGCCATCGAGGCCAAGGGTGGAAATCGCCTGCTTGGCCGACTGCTTGACCAGCGGCTTGGCGCGGAAGGCCACGCCGAGACCGGCCAGGCCGAGCATCGGCAGGTCGTTGGCGCCGTCGCCCACTGCGATGGTCTGCTCCAGGCGCAGGCCTTCCTGTTCCGCCAGCTGTCGCAGCAGGTCGGCCTTGCGCTGGGCGTCGACGATCGGCTCGACGGCGACGCCGGTGAGCACGCCGTTCTCGATCTGCAGTTCGTTGGCGAACACGTAGTCGATGCCCAGCCTGGCCTGCAGTTGTCGGGCGAAGTAGCTGAAGCCGCCGGAAAGGATCGCGGTTTTGTAGCCCAGCCGCTTGAGCTCGGCGAACAGCACCTCGGCGCCTTCGGTCAGGCGCAGCGAGGCGCCGACGGCTTCCAGCTCGGATTCCGGCAATCCCTTGAGCAGCGCCAGACGCTCGGTGAAGCTGGCGCGGAAATCCAGCTCGCCGCGCATCGCCCGCTCGGTGATCTCGGACACCTTCTCGCCGACGCCGGCAACCTTGGCCAGCTCGTCGATGACTTCCGCCTCGATCAGCGTCGAATCCATGTCGAACACCGCCAGGCGCCGGTTGCGGCGGAACACCGAGTCGCGCTGGAAGGCGATGTCGACGTTCAACTCCTGCGCCACGCTGAGGAACTCGGCGCGCAGCGCCAAGGTGTCGGCCGGCTCGCCGCGCACCGAGAACTCGATGCAGCCGTTGCTGCGCTCATCCGGCGTATCCAGCGGCATACGCCCGGAAAGACGGTCGATACGATCGATGTTGAGGCCGAACTTGGCGGTGATCGAGCTGACCCGCTGCAGCTGTTCGGCGGTCACCTTGCGCGTCAGCAGGGTGACGATGTGGCGGGATTTGCCCTGGCCGCCGACCCATTGCTGGTAGTCGGCTTCCGAAACCGGCGTGAAGCGCACCTGCTGATCCAGCTTGTAGCCAGTGAAGAGCACTTCCTTGAGCACCGCAGAGGCGCGCTGGTTGTCCGGGATTTCCACCAGGATGCCGAACGATAGCGTGTCGTGGATCACCGCCTGGCCGATATCGAGGATGTTCACCCCGCCCTGCGCCAGCGCGCCGGTGATGGCGGCGGTCAGGCCCGGGCGGTCTTCCCCGGTGATGTTGATCAGGACGATTTCGCGCAAGGTGCTGGCTCCGCTGAAGAATGCGGCGGCCATTCTAACCGAGCCGTCGACGCCCGGCTTCCCGCTCTGCGCGTCCGCCTGGCGCAAAGGCGGGTGTCTGGCTTGAAGCCTGGCCCGGCTTTTCCCGTATACTGCCGGCCACATTTCCTACTCGAGAAGAGCCGAGCTCCGTGAACCGGCCAGCCCCCGTCAAGCCCGACAACTTCTTCCTCCTCATCTTCCACGCCCTGCGTCAGCGGCGTGTACCCCTGGCCCTGCGCATCGCCAGTCACAGCCTGTTGCTGGTGGCCCTGGCGCTGGTGATCTACGCCTGGGTGATGGGGATGCAGTTCAAGCAGGCGATGCAGTCGCAAGCCGATGCCCTCGGCCAGAGCCTGATCACCCAGACCGCCTCCTCCGCGCGCGATCCACTGGTGTCCAACGACATCCTCAGCCTCAACGTGCTGCTGGGCAACCTGGTGAAGAACCGGCTGGTCGCCCACGCGGCGATCTACAGCGTCGACAACCGCCTGCTCGCCGAGGCCGGTTCGCGGCCCAAGCAGAGCATGCTCGGCGAGACCGAAGGCGTGTTCTCCACGCCGATCACCTTCCAGGAAGTGATTGCCGGGCAGCTGCGTATCAGCCTCGACATGCAGCAGTTCGAGCAGCCGATGACCATCAGCCTGCAGAGCATGGGGCTGCTCAGCCTGATCCTGCTGGCGCTGACCCTGTCGCTGAGCCTGCGCCTGGGCCGGCACATCTCGACGCCGCTGCTGGAGCTGCGGGTGTGGCTGCGCGACCCGGACGATCCGGCGCCCGGCGCAGGCCGCCAGGACGAGATCGGCGACCTCGCGCGCCAGTTGCAGGCGCGCCTGGTGCCGGAAAAACCCGAGCCCGAGCCCGAAGACGAATACCTCGAGGAGGACTACCTCGACCAGGAAGCCGAAGAAGAGTTCGAGGTACGCGACCTCGGCGACAGCCGCTTCGACAGCGACGAGGAAGACGACGACGAACCGGCCCCGATGCGCGCCTCGAGCCGCCTTCACGACGAGGACGATCCGTTCTCCGAGCTGCGCGACGAAAGCCCGGTCGAGACGTCGAGAACACGGCCGCCGGTACAGGTGCAGCCGGCCCGGGTCACGGTGGCTCCGAGCCTGCCCGCGCTCAGCGCGGTACTGGCGATCCAGCTCGGCGCCCAGGAACAGCTGCGCCGCCTGCCGCGCAGTCGCCTGCTCGACCTGCTGAAGCGCTACCGCGACTGCCTGGACAAGGCCGCCTCGCTCTATCAGTGCGACCTGCACACGCTGAGCGACGGCAGCAGCCTGTTGCTCTTCCATCGCCAGGACAGCGGCGAGGACTACCTGACCCACGCGCTGTGCTGTGGCGAACTGATGCGCGCCCTCGGCCACGCCCTGCAGATCGAAGTCGCCGACAGCGGCATCGCCCTGCAACTGCAACTGGGGCTGACCCTCGGGGAAGACCTGGCCGGCCTCGACCAGCCCGAACTGCTGCTCAGCGAAACCGCCCAGGACGCCCTGGCCCTGTCGCAGCACAGCCGCAACCTGCTGCTGGTGGGACGCCGCATCGCCGACGACCCTCTGCTGCGCCAGCGCGCGCGCATCCGCCCGATCGCCAGCCCCGAGGGCGCCTGCTGCGTCGAGCGCCTGCTCGAACCCTACCCCTCGCTGCTCGAACGCCAGCTGGTGCGCATGCAGGACATGAACGGCCGCTGAGGCGGCCGTTTCGTTGGTGATCCTGGGGCCTCGCCCGGTGGGTTACGCGGCGTTGCGCTGCGGAGTCGTGCCCACCGCCAGTGCCTATCGCCGCTAACCCACCCTACGTCCAGATGCCACCGCCACCCGTAGGGTGGGTTAGGCGCATCATCGGTGTTTCGGACGCTCCCCGCACCACGTGCGCCGTAACCCACCAGACGTGTTATCGCCAACCTCCGCCCGGTGGGTTACTCGGCGTTAACCTGCGGTGTCGTACCCACAAAGCCGAGCCTATCGCCGCTAACCCACCCTACGGATCTGCGGCGAAAACCTCCCTTCGGCCCATAAAAAAGCCCGGAGCGCGCTGGGCGGTCCGGGCTCTTGCGCGTGCGGCGCGGGCTAGAAGCGGAACACTTCGGCGCCGTTGCGCACCGGTTCGGCGACCGGGATGCGCGAAGGCTTCTCCTTGGTCGCAGTCGCCGCCCTCGCCTCGGCCTTGCGCGCGCTTTCGGCCAGCTGCCGCGACAGCGGGCCGATCGTCTCGGCCATCTCGCCCGCCAGGCGCTGCAGCAGCACGCCCTGGGCGCGCACCTGATCCGCGGCGCTGCCCTGATGCTCCTCCTGCAGGCGCACCAGGCGGGTATCGCGCAGTTGCCCGGCCTTGTCCACCAGGCGCCACTGCGCTTCGAGCACCGCCGGCTGGGTAGGGCCGGAATCCAGCCGCGTGATGTTCAGCTGGGCCTGCACGTCGGCGCTGAAACCGATCGCCGGGGCGAGCGCCACGCGCTGGCTGTTCAGGCGTCCGGCGAGCTGCCGCAGGAGCACATCGTCGACGTTCGCCGAAAGGCGCCCGGCCCAGCGCGCGTCACGGTCGGCGAGCAGGCTGCCATCGGCCTGGCGCTGCAGCAGGTTGTCCTGGGACAGGTATTCGGCGAGTTGGATCGGACCGAGCAGCACCGCCGGTCCGCTGGCCTTCTGTGGAATGGCCGGACTGCCGCTGTCTAGCTGATAGAGCGGTGCCGGCGTTTTGCTCATGCAGCCGCCCAGACCCAGCAGGGCGGTCAGGAAGAACAGACGGGAAACGCGCACGAGAGTCATCAAGAGTCATCCACTGGCCACCCCTGGTGACCGGTTGTTGCATACGGGAGCGCTGCGCTGAAAAGCCGCAGCGTCTCGGCGGCCTATGATCCTTCAAACCGGCGCGCGACTCCAGTGCGACCACCGGTCGATTGCGCTGAGTATGCCACCCGGGCCGCAGGATGCGGGAGCTGCAGCCGGGGCGAAATCGCTTCCGGCTGTGTCCGGGAGAACGTCCCGCCGGCCGACTCAGGGCGCCAGCGGTTCGACCAGCAGCGAGTCGACGCGCTGGAAGCCACGCGGCAGCTTGTTTCCGCGGCGCCCACGCTCGCCCTTGTAGTGCTCCAGATCGCTGGCCTTGAGCGACAGCACTCGCTTGCCGGCCTGCAGAACGAGGGTCGACCCAACCGGCAGAACGGCCAGGTCGGTGAGGTATTCCTCGCGGCTGGCGACGCGGTCGCCGGGGATGCCGATGATCTTGTTGCCCTTGCCCTTGGCCAGCTGCGGCAGGTCACGGATCGGGAATAGCAGCAGCCGTCCCTCGGTGGTCACCGCCGCCAGCCAGTCCTGGTCGCGATCGGCGAGCGGCCGCGGCGCCACCACCCGCGCGCCGGCGGGCAACGAGAGCAGCGCCTTGCCCGCCTTGTTCTTCGCCTGCAGGTCCTCGCCCTTGACCACGAAGCCGTAGCCGGCATCGGAGGCGATCACGTAGAGCGCCTCGTCCTCGGGCAGCAGCACGCACTCGAAGCTGGCGCCTGGCGGCGGTTGCAGGCGGCCGGTGAGCGGCTCGCCCTGGCCGCGCGCCGAGGGCAGCGAATGGGCGGCCAGCGAATAGCTGCGCCCGGTGGAGTCGATGAACACGGCGAACTGGTTGGAGCGCCCAGGCGCGGCGACCTTGAAGCCGTCGCCGGCCTTGTAGGAAAGCCCGGTGGCGTCGATGTCGTGGCCCTTGGCGCAGCGCACCCAGCCCTTCTCGGAGACCACCACGGTGACCGGCTCGGTAGGCATCAGTTCGGTTTCCGAGAGCGCCCTGGCTTCGGCGCGGGCGACGATCGGCGAGCGGCGGTCGTCGCCGTACTTCTCGGCGTCCTCGAGCAGCTCCTTGCGCACCAGCTTCTTCAGCTTGGCCTCGCTGCCGAGGAGCGCCAGCAGCTTTTCACGCTCCCTGGCCAGCTCTTCCTGCTCGCCACGGATCTTCATTTCCTCGAGGCGCGCCAGCTGACGCAGGCGGGTGTCGAGGATGTAGTCGGCCTGGGTATCGCTCAGCTCGAAGCGCTGCATCAGCACCGCTTTGGGATGTTCCTCGGTACGAATGATGTGGATCACTTCGTCCAGGTTGAGGAAGGCGATCAACAGGCCTTCCAACAGGTGCAGGCGCTTTTCCACCTTATCCAGGCGGAACTGCAGGCGCCGGCGCACGGTGTTGACGCGGTAGACCAGCCATTCCACCAGCAGCTGGCGCAGGTTCTTCACCGACGGTTTGCCGTCCAGGCCGATGACGTTGGTGTTGACCCGGTAGCTGGACTCCAGGTCGGTGGTGGCGAACAGGTGCTGCATCAGCTCGTCGGCATCCACGCGGTTGGAGCGTGGGATGATGACGATGCGGCAGGGGTTCTCATGGTCCGATTCGTCGCGCAGGTCGGCGACCATCGGCAGCTTCTTCGCCTGCATCTGCCCGGCTATCTGCTCCAGCACCTTGGCCCCGGAGACCTGGTGCGGCAGCGCAGTGACGACGATGTCGCCGTCCTCGACGCGATAGACGGCGCGCATGCGCACCGAGCCGCGGCCGGTTTCGTAGAGTTTCAGCAGGTCGGCGCGCGGCGTGATGACTTCCGCCTCGGTCGGGAAATCCGGGCCGAGGATGTGTTCGCAGAGCTGCTCCACCGTGGCGTTCGGCTCGTCGAGCAGGCGCACGCAGGCGGCGGCGACTTCGCGCAGGTTGTGCGGCGGCACGTCGGTGGCCATGCCCACGGCGATCCCGGTGGTGCCATTCAACAAGAGGTTGGGAAGCCGCGCCGGCAGCGTCGCCGGCTCGTCCAGGGTGCCGTCGAAGTTCGGCACCCAGTCCACGGTGCCCTGGCCGAGTTCGCTGAGCAGCACCTCGGAATAGCGCGACAGGCGCGCCTCGGTGTAGCGCATGGCGGCGAAGGATTTCGGATCGTCCGGCGCGCCCCAGTTGCCCTGGCCGTCGACCAGCGTGTAGCGGTAGCTGAACGGCTGGGCCATCAGCACCATGGCTTCGTAGCAGGCGGAATCGCCGTGCGGGTGGAACTTGCCGAGCACGTCGCCGACGGTACGCGCCGACTTCTTGTGCTTGGAGTCGGCGTCCAGTCCCAACTCGCTCATCGCGTAGACGATGCGGCGCTGCACCGGTTTCAGGCCGTCGCCGATGTGCGGCAGGGCGCGATCCATGATCACGTACATCGAGTAGTTGAGGTAGGCCTGCTCGGTGAAGTCGGCCAGGGAGCGGCGCTCCACGCCTTCCAGGCTCAGGTCGAGGGTTTCGCTCATCGGGTCTATTCCTGGGTTCTGTTCGGTGTATAGCGGCGCAGCACCAGGGTGCCGTCGCGCTGGGTGAATTCGAGTTGGCGCAGCGCGCTCATGCCGAGCAGAACGCGCTCGCCGTCGAAACCGGGCGCCACCAGGGCGCGCACGTCCTGGAGCACGATGTCGCCGATGCGCAGGCTGCGCAGGCGGGTACGATAGCCCTCGCTGCGGCCGTTGGCGGTCATCAGGCCCACCGCTTCGCCGCGCTCCAGGCCAAGGCGCTCGGCCACCGACTGAGGAATCGCCACGTCGGTTGCACCGGTGTCGAGAAGGAAGCTCACCGGCTGCTCGTTGATCTGCCCGCTGGCGATGAAGTGCCCGCGGCCGTCGCCGGCCAGCTGCACTTCGACGTAGTTCTCGGCATGCCGCGACTGCGGTGCCTGGTTGGGGTTCTCCCGCGATGCCTGCCACTCGCCGAAGAAGCGCGTGGCCAGCAGCAGGCCGGCGCCCCAGGCGAGCACCAGCATCACCCGGCCGATGCGCTGGCCCGGTCGCTGCGTGCTCACGGGTTCGCTCCCCAGCCCCTGGCCGGCGCGGCGAAGCGCCAGAGGATCGGGCGGTCCTCGCCATCGCCGCGGGCGTGCTTGCCGTTGTCGAGCATGATCCAGGCGCCGTTGGCGTCCACCACCAGGCCTTCGGCCATGCCCCAAGTCTTGCCGTAGTCGCGCGCCTCGGTCAGCCCTTCCCGGGCGAACGACCAGCAGCGCTCGGCATCGCCGTGCTTCAGCGAGCGCCGGCAGATGCGATAGGTCGCGCGTTCCAGGGTGTAGAGCTTGCCGTCGAACAGCGAAAGGCCGGAGAAGTCGCGCGGCATGCTGTCACCCTTCGGCGTGTCCTCGCGCCCGCCTTCGCTCATCAGCACGCAGCCGTCGCTGCACGCCCAGCCGCCCTTGCGCTTCTGCAGGGCCAGCAGGCCACGCTTCTCGCGCTCGGCGGCGAGCCACAGGCGGTCGCCCTCGGGGTTGATGACGATGCCCTCGAACAAACTGTTGTACTGCTGCAACATGCCACTGGCCCGCGCCTGACGAACCAGGGCCGGGGGCAGCAGCAGCCAGCTCGGCGGAGCCGCCAGCGGTATCTGCAGCACGGCGGCCTGGCTTTCGCTGACCAGATAGCGGTTGCCCGCCGCGTCGCAGGCCAGGCCTTCGAAATCAAGCTCGCCGCCGCGCATCTTGCCGAGCACCCAGGCGCTGCTGCGCAGGCCGGCGGAGAGCCCCACGTCCGGTGCAGGCGGGGCGACGAAGGTTTCCACCTCGACCTGCCACGGCTCGCCGCCGGCCTGGGGAGTCAGCCGGTAGAAGCGGTCGTCCTCGCGATCGGAGACGGTCCACAACGAATCGCCGCAGCGCTCCAGGCCGGAGAGATTGCCCGCCGGCACGCCGTCGATGACGTGCTCGTCGAGCAGCGTCAGCTCCTCCAGCTCGGCGGCGGCGCAGGGTTGCAGCAGGATCAACAGCGGCAGAAGGGCGAGGACCGCGCGCGCGCCTGGGGTCACACCAGAACCTCGGCGAGGTTGCCCTTGGACTCCAGCCAGCTCTTGCGGTCGCCGGCGCGTTTCTTCGCCAGCAGCATGTCCATCATCTCGCGGGTCGCGTCGAAGTCTTCCAGGGTCAGTTGCACCAGGCGCCGGGTGTTCGGGTCCATGGTGGTCTCGCGCAGCTGCAGCGGATTCATCTCGCCAAGCCCCTTGAAGCGGGTGACCTGCGGCTTGCCGCGTTTCTTCTCGGCGCTCAGCCGCTCGAGAATGCCGTCTCGCTCCGCCTCGTCGAGGGCGTAGTGGATTTCCTTGCCCAGGTCGATGCGGTACAGCGGCGGCATCGCCACGTATATGTGCCCGGCATCCACCAGCGGGCGGAAGTGGCGGACGAACAGCGCGCAGATCAGCGTGGCGATGTGCAGGCCGTCGGAGTCGGCGTCGGCAAGGATGCAGATCTTGCCGTAGCGCAGCTCGCCCAGGTCCGGCGAGCCGGGATCGACGCCGATGGCCACGGCGATGTGGTGCACTTCCTGGCTGGCGAGCACTTCGCCGCCGTCGACTTCCCAGGTGTTCAGGATCTTCCCGCGCAGCGGCAGGATCGCCTGGAACTCCTTGTCCCGCGCCTGCTTGGCCGAGCCGCCGGCGGAGTCTCCCTCGACCAGGAACAGCTCGGAGCGCATCGGGTCCTGGCCGGCGCAATCGGCCAGCTTGCCGGGCAGCGCCGGGCCCTGGGTGATCTTCTTGCGTTCGACCTTCTTGCCGGCCTTGAGGCGGCGGCCGGCGTTGCTGATCGCCAGCTCGGCGAGCTGCAGGCCGAGCTCGGGGTGGGCGTTGAGCCACAGGCTGAAGGCGTCCTTGACCACCCCGGAGACGAACGCAGCGGCCTCGCGGGAGGACAGGCGCTCCTTGGTCTGGCCGGAGAATTGCGGCTCCTGCATCTTCATCGAGAGGACGAAGGCGATGCGCTCCCAGACGTCTTCCGGGGCCAGCTTGACGCCGCGCGGCAGCAGGTTGCGGAACTCGCAGAACTCGCGCATGGCGTCCAGCAGGCCCTGGCGCAGGCCGTTGACGTGGGTGCCGCCCTGGGCAGTGGGGATCAGGTTGACGTAGCTTTCCTGCACGCTCTCGCCACCCTCGGGCAGCCACAGCAGCGCCCAGTCCACGGCTTCCTTAGTGCCGGCGAGGGAACCGACGAAGGGCGCGTCGGGCAGGCGCAGGTGTTCGGCGACCGAGTCGGCGAGGTACGAGCGCAGGCCGTCCTCGTAGTGCCACTCGACCTTCTCGCCGCTGGCCTTGTCCTCGAAGCTCACCGACAGGCCCGGGCAGAGCACGGCCTTGGCCTTGAGCACGTGCTTGAGGCGGCTGATGGAGAACTTCGGCGTATCGAAGTACTTCGGGTCCGGCCAGAAGTGCACGCTGGTGCCGGTGTTGCGCTTGCCGACCGTACCGACCACCGCCAGGTCGCTGGCCCTGAAGCCGTCGGCGAAGCTCATCAGGTACTCGCTGCCGTCGCGCTTGACGCGCACTTCGACGCGGGTCGACAGCGCGTTCACCACCGAGATGCCGACGCCGTGCAGGCCGCCGGAGAACTGGTAGTTCTTGTTCGAGAACTTGCCGCCGGCGTGCAGCTTGGTGAGGATCAGCTCGACACCGGACACGCCCTCTTCCGGGTGGATGTCCACTGGCATGCCGCGGCCGTCGTCCATCACTTCCAGTGAGTTGTCCTCGTGGAGGATCACCTGCACCGAACGGGCGTGGCCAGCGAGGGCCTCGTCGACGCTGTTGTCGATGACTTCCTGGGCCAGGTGGTTGGGCCGCGAGGTGTCGGTGTACATGCCCGGGCGCTTGCGCACCGGGTCGAGCCCGGAAAGGACTTCGATGGCGTCGGCGTTGTAAGTGGCCATGAGCTCTCGTGGTCTAGATGTCGGAAAAATCGCTGTCGCGCCAGTGCCGCGGATCGAACCCGGCGAAGTGCAGGAGCGCCGGCAGGCGCTCGGCGAACCCCTGAAAGCCATGGTCGCCACCGGCCTGGATGCGCAGCGCGCAGCCGCGGTAATAGGCCTGGGCGTGGCGGTAGTCGAGGGTTTCGTCGGCGGTCTGCAGCCACACCTGGTAGCGCTGCGCATCCTTGGGTGCAGGCACTTCCAGCCCGGCCAGGGCATCCACGTGATCCTGGGTGAGTTCCCAGGTCTCGCCGCTGTAATGGTTCGTCTGCGGCCCGAGATGACCGTCGAACAACCGGTGCGGGCTGACCGCCGGGTTGATCAGCAGGGCCTTGAGGCCATGGCGCTCGGCGAGGTGGGTCGCATAGTAGCCGCCCAGCGAGCTGCCGACCAGCACCGGCCGGCCCAGCTCGGCGATCAGCGCATCGAGCGTGGCGATGGCTTCGCGCGGATGGTGGTGCAGCGCCGGAACCCGCAGCCGGTCGCTCCAGCCGAGGCGTGCCATGGCCCGCGTCAGCTGGCTCGCCTTGAGCGAATCGGGCGAACTGTTGAGGCCGTGTAGATAGAGAATGGAAGTCATCATGGGGTGGGGAGGCTACAAGTTCGGGCGTAGCCGCCGCAAGCGTCGCGCCGTCAGTAACCCTTGATGCTGTAGTCGACGACGAAATCGATGCCGGTGACCCGCGACACGCCGGTCTCCAGGCTGCCGTCGTCGTTCAGCCGCAGCCAGCGATAGCCGGGCGCCAGGCGGTCGACCTGGAACGCCTCGCTGCCCGGCGCGAACTGCACGCAGGTCGAGGGCGACGCCAGCAGGCGCACGCCGTTGCGCTGCTGGTCGAATTCCTGGTGCACGTGGCCCCAGAGCAGCGCGCGCACCTGCGGAAAACGGTCGGTGACGGCGAACAGCGCCGCCGGGTTGCGGACGCCGATCGGCTCCATCCAGCGGCAACCGATGGACACCGGGTGGTGATGGAAGCTGACCAGCACATGACGCTGCCCGGCCCCCGCCAGGGCATCCTCCAGCAGTTGCAGCTGCGCGTCGTCGAGATGCCCGGGCACGGCGCCGGGGATGGTGCTGTCGAGCAGGATCAGCCGCCAGGCGCCGATGTCCACCACCGCTTCGAGCAGGTCGGTGCCGGCGCAGGCTTCGCGCATCGGCGCGCGTTCGTCGTGGTTGCCGGGGAACCAGCGCGCCGGCGCGTCGATCGCGGCGCTCATCTGGCGGAAACGCTGGTACGACGCCAGCGATCCGTCCTGCGAAAGGTCGCCGCTGGCGAGCAGCAGATCGATCCGCGGCTGCTCCTCGAGCACCCGCTCGATGACCCGCTGCAGGCTGTCCGAGGTGTCCATGCCCAGCAGCTTGCCGTCCGCCTCGGCGAAGAGGTGACTATCGGACAACTGCACCAGCAGGACCGACGAGTCGGCATGGGTTGACAGGCGCGGCAAGGCTGTCTCCTTCGATCGAAAGTTGCGGGATTATGGTGTCTAGGGCGCGGCCGGGCAAACCATGAAGGGGACGCAGGTCACAGTTGGCGCGACAGCCCGTCGCAGAAGTGGCTGCGCGGTCCCGGAAACGGGTGGCAGCGGCGGCGTGTGGCTCTCGCCCGCCAACCAGGCGTCGCGGCGCGCCATGGCGCTGACGCCACGCTAGATCTGCCGCTCCAGTTCGTGCCCGCAGGCCAGGCAATGGCTCAGCCACTCGCCGAGGAACAGGTTGAGCTGGCTCTTCTCGTCGGGCTGGTGCATGTCGGCATTCGGGTAGGGATAGATGCCACGGAAGCGCCGGGCCTTTTCCGCGCAGATCACCTCGGCCATGCGCGCGTCGTGATAGACGCGCACCTCCAGCCGCGGCACCGGCAGCCACGGCAGGCTGTGTTCCTGGCGAACCTGCAGGGTGGTGGTGTACGGGCCGGCGTCGAGCACTTCGAGGGCGAGCACGCCGAGCAGGCGCTCACCCTGGCTCAGGGCGACCCGGCGCGCGCCGTTACCGTCGCGCATCGACGGCAGGAGGCGCATCAGCCGGGCGTAATTCGCCTCGCAGGTGGCCTGCAGGCCGGTCAGATCGACCCGGTAACGTTCACGCAACAGATTCAAGACCAGAGCCCCCGAACTTCATTTCGATTCAAGGCCAGCCATTGCAAGGCGATGATGCTGGCAGCGTTGTTGATGCGGCCATCCCTGAGCAACTGCAAGGCATCGGCGAACGACAGCAGGTGTACGCGAATATCCTCGCCCTCCTCTTCCAGACCATGCAAGCCGCCGGCGCCCTCGCTGTCGCAGCGCCCCACGTACAGGTGAACCAGTTCGTCGCTGCCGCCGGGAGAGGGGAAATAGGTGGTGATCGGCCAGAGCGCGTCGAGGGTCAGCCCGGACTCCTCGACCGCTTCGCGGCGCGCCACGTCCTCGGGCTCCTCGGCCTTGTCGATCAGGCCGGCGACCAGCTCGAGCATCCAGGGGTTTTCCGCCTTGTCGAGGGCGCCGACGCGGAACTGCTCGATCAGCACCACGCGGTCGTGCTTCGGGTCGTAGGGCAACACGCAGACGGCGTCGTGGCGGACGAACAGCTCACGGCTGATCTGCGGCCCCATCGCTCCGGAAAACTGCCGGTGACGCAGGTGCAGGCGATCGAGCCGGTAGAAACCCTGGAAGCAGTTTTCCCGCTCGACGAGTTCCACCGCACCGGCGTCGGGCTTGAAGGTATCGATCATGCTCGGCTCGCTTGCTGGTTGATGTTCGCGCCATCCTAACGCGCCCGATCGGCAGGCGCAGCCCTTTGCGGATTAACCGCGGCCTGTGTTATTCGTCACCCGATCCGGAGGCCGCTCAGGCGAACTCGGGCCACTTCGGGCAATCGAAGACCGCACCCTAACCGACTGTGCAAACCACGATGAATTCCCTACCTTTCGCGAAACCCTTCTGCCTCGCCGGGCTGGTCCTGGCGCTCGGCGCCTGCCAGACCTTCACCCCGCCGCCCAAGGACAAACCGCTCGAAGCCCAGCACATTGCCTGGGAGCATCGCTCCGCCGGTTGCCAGGCCAGCGACTGTGCGCTGATCAACGTCGATACCTTGCGTTTCATCGACGAACCAGCCCTCACCGAGCTGATCGAAAAGCGCCTGCTGGCGATGACCGACGACTCGCCGGACCGCGCGCCGGCGGCCACCCTGCAGGATTACGAGAAGGAATTCCTCACCCGCGCCGATGCGCGCTGGGCGACCTATCTGCAGGCGAAAGTAATCGACCAGCATGACCAGTTGACGGTGGTCGAGCTGTCCAGCTACCTGGAAACCGGCGGCGCCCACGGCATGCCCGGCCGCGGCTTCATCAACTACGACCGCCAGCAGGACCGCGCCCTGACCTTGCAGGACGTGCTGCTGCCCGGCCAGGAAGAGGCCTTCTGGCGCCTCGCGGCGCAGGCGCACCAGCGCTGGCTGGCCGAAAACAAGTTCGCCCAGGAACCCGGATTCACCGCCAACTGGCCGTTCCAGCGCACCGACAACGTCGCCCTGAAGAAGGACGAAGTGCTGCTCAAGTACCCGGTCTACAGCATCGCGCCTTACGCCGCCGGGCATCCGGAACTGCACCTGGCGTATGCGCAGCTGCAGGGCATCCTGCAGCCGCAGTACCTGCCGAAGAAGTGACGCGCGGGGCGCCTCGCGCGCCCCGCGCCTAGCTCATGCGACCGTGGACGCCTGCCGGCCGCGCCGCGACCAGCCGAACGCAAGTTGCAGCACGCCGGCGAGCAGCAGCGACGGCAGCGTCGCGCCCACGTCCGGTGCCAGCTGCGCCAGCAGGTGGTAGATGACCGCACCGCACGCCCAGGCGACCAGCGCATCCCAGCGCAAGCCGGCCGGCGCCACGGCGGCGCGGCGCTGGCGCAGCACGAAGTGGTCGACCAGCACCACGCCGAACAGCGGCGCGAACACCGAGCCGATCATCAGCAGGAAGTTCTGATACTCCGCCAGCGGCGCGAACAGCGCGATCAGTGTGCACAACGTACCCAGGCCCAGCGCCAGGTGCTCGACCTTCAACGCCACCAGGGTGCCGCTGGACACCGCCGCGGAGTGGATGTCGGCGAAGGCGTTTTCCGACTCGTCCAGCAGGATCAGCAGCAGCGGAATGCCCAGTCCGGCGCCGGCCAGCGCCAGCAGCAGGGCGTTCATCTCGCCGCTCGGGGCGAAGGCCAGGGTGTAGGCCACACCCAGGCTCATCAGCCAGACGTTGCCGCAGAAGAAACCCGCCGCGCTGCCGGCGAACACCCGCCCGGCCGCCTTGCCGAAGCGCGAGTAATCGGCGATCAGCGGCAGCCACGACAGCGGCATGGCGATGGCAATGTCGAAACCCAGGGCGAACGGCAGCGAACCGTCGCCGGCGCGCGCCCACAGCTCGCCAAGGTCGGCCTTGTCGAAGAGATTCCAGGTCAGCCACAGGCAGGCGCCGAGCAGCAGCCAGATGCCCCACTTGCGCAGCACCCGGCGCACGAAGGTCAGCGGGCCGCTCACCGCCAGCAGCGTGGCCAGTGCGCCAAAGAACAGCGTCCACAGCCACGGACTGGTCAGCACGCTGCCCTCGGCGAACACCTTGCCGGCCAGCAGGCTGGCGGCATCGCGCATGACGATGATCTCGAAAGCCCCCCAGCCGACCAGTTGCAGCAGGTTGAGCAGCGCCGGCAGCACCGCACCGCGGCTGCCCAGGCTGAGTTTCAGCGCGGACATCGCCGACAATCCGGTATCAGCGCCGATCACCGCCACCGCGCCGAGCAGCAGCACGCCGACCGCGGTGCCGAGCAGGATCGCGCCGACCCCGCCCGCCAGGCCGAGGCCCGGCGCCAGCAGGCCGCCGAGCTGCAGCACCATCAGTCCGATGCCGAGGGAGAACCACAGGGAAAACAGATCGCGCGCGCCCAGCACGCGCTGGGCGGCGGGGACGGCAACGCCAGGGGAATAGGTGCCGGAAGGAAGAGGCATCGTAGGGGGCTCGTTCAGGTGAAAGACGGCTGCGGACTGGCCGCAGCGCTGTGTATTCGCAGGGTGGATGACGCTCTATCCCTCCACCGCGCGGCGTGCCTGGTGGACGGCAAAAGCATCGTCCACCAAGCGCATCAGACCTGCTTGTAGATCACCGAACCCTCGCCCTTGAAGCGCTCGGCCTGCTCGCGGAAACCCGCCTCGACCGCCTTGCTCTCGTCGGAGAGGCCGTTGTCCTTGGCGTAGTCGCGGACTTCCTGGGTGATCTTCATCGAGCAGAACTTCGGCCCGCACATGGAGCAGAAGTGAGCGACCTTCGCCGAGTCCTTCGGCAGGGTTTCGTCGTGGTAGGCGCGGGCGGTGTCCGGGTCCAGGCCGAGGTTGAACTGGTCTTCCCAGCGGAACTCGAAACGCGCCTTGCTCAATGCGTTGTCGCGGATCTGCGCCCCCGGATGCCCCTTGGCGAGATCCGCCGCATGGGCGGCGATCTTGTAGGTGATGATGCCGGTCTTCACGTCATCCTTGTTCGGCAGCCCCAGGTGTTCCTTGGGGGTGACGTAGCAGAGCATGGCGCAACCGAACCAGCCGATCATCGCGGCGCCAATTCCCGAGGTTATGTGGTCGTAGCCCGGCGCAATGTCGGTGGTCAGCGGGCCGAGGGTGTAGAACGGCGCCTCGTCGCAGCATTCGAGCTGCTTGTCCATGTTCTCCTTGATCAACTGCATCGGCACGTGGCCCGGGCCTTCGATCATGCATTGCACGTCGTGCTTCCAGGCGATCTTGGTCAGCTCGCCGAGGGTTTCCAGTTCGCCGAATTGCGCGGCGTCGTTGGCGTCGGCAATCGAGCCTGGGCGCAGGCCATCACCCAGCGAGAAGGACACGTCGTAGGCCTTCATGATTTCGCAGATGTCTTCGAAATGGGTGTAGAGGAAGTTTTCCTTGTGGTGGGCCAGGCACCACTTGGCCATGATCGAACCACCACGGGACACAATGCCGGTCACGCGCTTGGCGGTCAGCGGCACGTAGCGCAACAGCACGCCGGCATGGATGGTGAAGTAGTCCACGCCCTGTTCGGCCTGCTCGATGAGGGTGTCGCGGAACAGCTCCCAGGTCAGGTCCTCGGCCACGCCGCCGACCTTCTCCAGCGCTTGGTAGATCGGCACCGTACCGATCGGCACTGGCGAGTTGCGGATGATCCACTCGCGGGTTTCGTGGATGTGCTTGCCGGTGGAAAGGTCCATCACCGTGTCCGAACCCCAGCGAATGCCCCAGGTCAGCTTGGCCACTTCTTCTTCGATAGACGAACCCAGGGCGCTGTTGCCGATATTGCCGTTGATCTTCACCAGGAAGTTGCGGCCGATGATCATCGGCTCCAGCTCGGTGTGGTTGATGTTCGCCGGGATGATCGCGCGGCCGCGGGCCACTTCCTCACGGACGAACTCGGCGGTGATCTCCTTCGGGATGCTCGCGCCGAAGCTATGCCCGCCGTGCTGCTGATCGAGCAAACCGGCGGCGCGGTGTTCGGCCAGCTTCATGTTCTCGCGGATGGCGATGTATTCCATCTCGGGCGTGATGATGCCCTGCCGCGCGTAGTGCATCTGGCTGACGTTTCTGCCGGGCTTGGCGCGGCGCGGGTTGCGTACGTGGGCGAAGCGCATCCGTGTCAGTTCCGGATTGGCCAGGCGCTCCTGGCCGAACCGCGAACTCAGTCCATCGAGCAACTCGGTATCGTCGCGATCCGCGATCCACGCCGAGCGCACATCGCCCAGCCCCTTGCGCACGTCGATCTGCACGGCCGGATCGGTGTAGGGGCCGGAGGTGTCGTAGACCAGCACCGGGGCGTTGATCTCGCCACCGAATGCGGTCGGCGTGACGTCCAGGCTGATTTCGCGCATCGGCACGCGGATGTCCGGGCGGCTGCCTTGCACGTAGATCTTCTGCGAACGGGGAAACGGCTGGATGGACTGCTGGTCGACCCGAGCGCTGTCGCTGAGGTTGGCACGGTCGTCTTGTTGTTGTTTTACGGTCATCGGCTGGCTCCTGGCTGAATGTCGGAGCGAACCTGATGAAGCAGAGGTGCACCAGGACCGGTGCCGAGAGGAGCCGCCCTAGGGCGAGCACATCTTGTTCCCTACGCAGGCCTTAACCTGATCAGGTTCAACGGGATCCGGAACTCTCCGATCTCAGCCTCCGATTCGAGGCACCCCGACAAGAACGGCCCCAGTCTAAACAACCCCCGGCGATAAAACCAACCCCAGCGCAGGGTCATCGTCCGGAGGTTAAATGATGATTTGTCATCAACCCCGGCACAAATGGCCGGAGAGCCCGCCAATCAACGGCCATGGCGCGCTTGACCGGCATGGGTGGTGCACTTAGCCTTGCCGCTCTCGAAACGAATCTAGGAACGATCATGCTGCGCAGACTTTCGCTGGCTGTCGCTGTGGCTGCGGCTTCCTCCGGCCTGGCTCAGGCACAAGAAGTGCCCCTCTCCAGCAAGACCGACCTGGTCACCGTCTACCAGGAAGCCGTCAACAACAACGCCGACCTGGCCGCCGCCCGCGCGCAGCTCGCCGCCCGCCAGGAACTGGTGCCCCAGGCGCGCGCCGGTCTCCTGCCGTACCTCAGCGCCGGCGCCTTCACCGGCGACACGCGGACCAAGATCGATACCAGCGCCGGCAGCCAGAAGGTCGATCGCAACGCCTTCTCCTATCAGGCCAACCTCAGCCAGCCGCTGTTCCGCGCCGACCGCTGGTTCCAGCTGCAGGCCGCCCAGGCGACCAGCGAACAGGCCGCGCTGGAGTTTTCCGCAACCCAGCAGAACCTGATCCTGCAGACCGCCGAGACCTACTTCGCGGTGCTCCGCGCGCAGGACAACCTGGCCGCCACCAAGGCCGAGGAATCCGCCTTCAAGCGCCAGCTCGACCAGGCCAACGAGCGCTTCGACGTTGGCCTGTCCGACCGCACCGACGTGCTGCAATCCCAGGCCGGCTACGACACCGCGCGGGCCAACCGGATCATCGCGCAGCGCAACGTCGACGACGCCTTCCAGGCGCTGATCACCCTGACCAACCGCGACTTCCCGGCCGTCGAGGGCATCCGTCACACCCTGCCCGTGCAGACGCCGGTGCCGAACGACGCGAAGTCCTGGGTCGACACCGCCGCGCAGCAGAACCTTAACCTGCAGGCCGTCAACTACGCGGTCAACGCCGCCGAAGAGACGCTGCGCCAGCGCAAGGCCGGCCACGCACCAACCCTGGATGCCGTCGCCAGCTACGAGAAGGGCGATAACGATGCGCTGGGCTTCAGCAATTCCGGCGCCAACGAGGCGCTCGGCGCCGCAGCCGGGATCAATCTTCCGCGCTACAACGGCGACGTCGAGCAGACCAGCATCGGCGTGCAACTGAACATCCCGATCTTCAGCGGCGGCCTGACCAGTTCCCAGGCCCGCGAGGCCTACCAGTTGCTCAACCAGGCCGAGCAGCAGCGCGAAAGCCTGCGCCGTCAGGTGGTACAGGACACCCGCAACCGTCACCGCGCGGTGAACACCGACGTCGAGCAGGTCGCCGCCCGGCGCCAGTCCATCGTCTCCAACCAGAGCGCGGTGGAAGCCACCGAGATCGGCTACCAGGTCGGCACCCGCAACATCGTCGACGTGCTCGACGCGCAGCGCCAGCTGTACGCCTCGGTGCGCGACTACAACAACGCGCGCTACGACTACATCCTCGACAACCTGCGCCTGAAACAGTCCGCCGGCACCCTCAGCCCGGCCGATCTGGAAACCCTGGCCAGCTACCTCAAGCCCGACTACGATCCGGACCGCGACTTCCTGCCACCCGACCTCGGCGCCACGGAGCGCGAGCAGCGCAACAAGACCCCGCAGCTCTGAGCAACACGCACGAAGAGAAAAGCCCGGCAAATGCCGGGCTTTTTTTACACGTCGATCATACGCATGCGCCCACCTCGACGTAGGGTGGGCCACGCCCACCGCAACGGAGCCCGGCGACATACTGCCCGATGGGTTACGGCGCCAATCACCGCAAACGCCCGCACCCACGCAGCACGCCTGACCCACCCTACGGAAGCCCCGCACCGCGACGTAGGGTGGGCCACGCCCACCGCAGCGAAACCCGGCGATACACCGCCCCGGCTAATCCAGCAATCGCCCCAGCCCCGCCAGCAGCCGCCCGAGCGCGCCCTCGTTGGCCCGCATCACGCGCAGGCCGGCGTCGGCCATGGCCTGGGCCTGGGCGCGGTCGGCGAACAACCCGTCCAGGCGGTCGGCCAGGGCTTCGCCATCGGCAACTTCCACCAGCGCGCCGGCTTCGCGCAATTGCGCGGCGATGTCGAGGAAGTTGAACAGGTGAGGACCGCTGAGCACCGGTTTACCCAGCGCGGCGGGCTCCAGCAGGTTGTGCCCGCCGTTCGGCACCAGGCTGCCGCCGACGAACGCCAGATCGGCCAGCGCGTAGAGAAACAGCAGCTCGCCCATGGTGTCGCCGACCAGCACCGAGGTTTCCGCGCCCGGGAGCTCGCCGGTGGATCGCCGCACGCTGCCGAAACCGCTCTGCCGGCACAGCTCGAACACCGCGCCGAAGCGTTCCGGGTGGCGCGGTACCAGGACCAGCAGCGCATCGGGACGGCGCCCCAGCAACTGCCGATGCGCCGCCAGCAGCACCTCGTCCTCGCCCGCGTGGGTGCTGGCGGCGATCCACAGTGGCCGCGCCGTGGCCTGCCACGCCTCGCGCAACGCGGCGGCGCGTTCGATCAGCGCCGGGTCGATGCTCAGGTCGAACTTGATCGATCCGGTCACCTCGACGCACTTCGCCCGCGCGCCCAGTTGGCGGAAACGCTGCGCCTCCACCTCGCTCTGCACCGCGATCAGCGCCAGCTCGGCGAGCATCGGCGCGGTGAGCCTGGCGAAACGCGCATAGCCCCGCGCCGAGCGTTCGGACAGCCGTGCATTGGCGAGGGCTACCGGAATGCCGCGGCGGGCGCACTGGTGGATGTGATTCGGCCACAGCTCGGTTTCCATGATCACCGCCAGGCGTGGCCGCAGCCGGCGCAGGAAGCGCGCCGCCGCCCACGGCAGGTCGTAGGGCAGGTAGCAATGGGCGACCTGGTCGCCGAACAGCGCACGAATGCGCTCGGAGCCGGTGGGGGTCATGCAGGTGACGGTGATCGGGAGGTCCGGGTAGCGCTGGCGCAGGGCGCGGATCATCGGCGCCGCGGCGATGCTTTCGCCCACCGACACCGCATGTACCCATATGCCGCCGGGAGCGACCTTGGGCAGCGCCAGGGCGAAACGTTCGCCGATGCGCTGGGCGTAGGCCGGAGCGCGGCGCGCGCGCCAAAACAGGCGGGCTACGATGATCGGCAGGGCGAGGTGGAAAATCAGGCTGTAGAGGCGTCGGTTCATGGGCGCGCAGCGTAGCAAAAAACCGGCGGAATTTTCCGCAGGCGCGTGCGCCTCGGCGGCAGCGACGCCGACGGGCCGAACCCGGCCCTGCGGACGCGGCGCAGCGGTTAGAATCCGCCGCTCGATAAGGAGTCCCGAACATGACCGGTTACCTGTATCTCGGCATCGCCATCGCCGCCGAAGTGATCGCCACCACGTCGATGAAATCGCTCGCCGGTTTCAGCAAGCCACTGCCGCTGGCCCTGGTGATCTGCGGCTACGGCCTGTCGTTCTGGATGCTCGCGCTGGTGGTGAAGAGCATTCCGGTCGGCATTGCCTACGCGATCTGGGCGGGCCTGGGCATCGTCCTGGTGAGCATCGCCGCGGCGCTGATCTACGGGCAGAAACTCGATCTGCCCGCCATCGCCGGCATGGCTCTGATCGTCGCCGGCGTGGTGGTGATCCAGCTGTTTTCCGCCAGTACCGGCCACTGAGCGGCCCCCGGCGTCTGCTTTGTCGCAGCTTCCGGCAGGCGACAGGCAGCGGTTTATACTCCCCTTCCGCTTTCGAACGACGAGTCCTCGAATGTCCAACGCTTTGCATACCGATGTCCTGATAGTCGGCGGCGGTGTCGCCGGCCTCTGGCTCAACGCCCGCCTGCGCCGCGCCGGCTATTCCACCGTGCTGGTGGAAAGCGGCGCGCTCGGCGGAGGGCAGAGCCTGAAGTCCCAGGGCATCATCCACGGCGGCGCCAAGTACGCGCTGCATGGCGCGCTGACCGGTGCCTCCGAAGCCATCGCCGACATGCCGCGGCGCTGGCGCGAGGCGCTGGCCGGCAGCGGCGAGCTGGATCTCGCCGGCGTGCGCGTGCTGTCCGAGGCGCATTACCTGTGGTCGCCCGGCACCCTGGCCGGCAACCTCACCAGCTTCTTCGCCAGCAAGGCAGTGCGTGGCCGCGTCGACCAGGTGAAGGGCGAGCAACTGCCGCCGGCACTGCAGCATCCCAGGTTCAAGGGCAAGGTCTACCGACTCGCCGAACTGGTCCTCGACGTGCCGAGCCTGATCGCGCGACTGGCTGAGCTCGCCGGCGACAGCCTGCTGGCCGGTCAGCAGGTCGCTCCCCTCGAAGAAAACGGCCAACTGGTGGGCCTACGGGTCGACGACCGCGAAATCCGCGCGCAGCGCGTGGTGTTCATCGCCGGCGCCGGCAACCAGGATCTGCTCGCCCGCCTGAACCTCGCCCAGCCGGCGATGCAGCTCCGCCCGCTGCACATGGTGCTGGTCAAGGCGCCAACGTTGAAACCGCTCTACGCGCATTGCCTGGGCGGCGGCAGCAAGCCGCGCGTGACCGTCACCAGCCATCCGGCCGCCGACGGCCAGTGGGTCTGGTACCTGGGCGGCGACCTCGCCGAAGCCGACGGCGTGGCGCGTAACGAAGCCGCGCAGATCGGCGCGGCGCAGAAGGAGCTGCACGACCTGTTGCCCTGGATCGACCTGTCGCAGGCGCAATGGGCGACCCTGCGCGTGGGGCGCGCCGAGCCGCAACAATCCGGGCTGACCCGTCCCGACAACGCCTTCCTCGCCGAACAGGGCAAGCTTCTCGTCGGTTGGCCGACCAAGCTGGCGCTGGCGCCGGACTTCGCCGATCGCGTGTTCGTCGCCCTCGAGCGCGACGGCATCCGGCCCGGCGAGAAATCCGCCGCCGACGCCCTGCCGCGCCCGCCGCTCGGCCAGCCGGTGTGGGAGGAACTGTTCGAATGAGCGTCGCGACCCTGCACGACCTGCATCGCCCCCTCGGCAGCACCGGCCTGACGGTGTCGCCGCTCGGCCTGGGCACGGTAAAGCTGGGCCGCGATCAGGGCGTCAAATACCCCAGCGGCTTCCGCATCCCGGACGACAGCGAGGCGCGGCAACTGCTCGTGCTGGCCCGCCACCTGGGCATCAACCTCATCGATACCGCGCCGGCCTACGGGCGCAGCGAGGAACGCCTCGGCCCGCTGCTGCGCGGCCAGCGCAACGACTGGGTGATCGTCAGCAAGGTCGGCGAGGAATTCGACGACGGCCAGTCGCACTTCGACTTCAGCCCGGCGCACGCGCGCCGTTCGCTCGAACGCAGCCTGCAGCGTTTGCAGACCGACTTCATCGACCTGCTGCTGATCCATTCGGACGGCAACGACACCGCGATCCTGCGCGACAGCGGGCTCTACGAGGTGCTGGCCGACTTCAAGCGCGAGGGCAAGATCCGCGCCTTTGGACTATCCGGCAAGACCGTCGAGGGCGGTCTGCTGGCGCTCGAACAGGGCGACTGCGCGATGGTCACCTACAATCTCGCCGAACAGGGCGAGCGCCCGGTGCTCGACCGCGCCGCCGAGCTGGGCAAGGCGATACTGGTGAAGAAGGCGCTGGCCAGCGGCCATGCCTGCCTCGGCACGGGTGTCGACCCGGTGCGCGCCAGCTTCGAGTTGCTGTTTTCGCACCCCGGCGTCACCGGCGCCATCGTAGGAACCATCGATCCGCTGCACCTGTCGCATAACGTGGCGACCGCCGCAACGGTGATCGCCGGATAACAACAAGCCGCCCCAGCGGCGCCGACCTGCCAAGGAGTCAAGATGCCGCGCACCCTCGCCCGCAAGGACCCGAGCTCCTTCAAGACCCTGCCGCTGCTGGTCGAAGCCACCCCGGACGGGCTCAGCTACCGCAGCCTGGGTATGCCGCTCAACTTCACCCAGATGCTCGAACGCCGGCGGCCGCTGCAGATCGACGACGGTCAGCGCTTCTCGGCCGAGCTGGCCAACCTCGGCGTCTCGGTGCGCCTGACGCTGAGCTGGCAAGGTCGCGAGTACTGGATTCTGGTGCGCCAGCGCCGCCACGACCGTGGTGACGTGGTGCTCAAGCTCATCTCCGGCTACGTGCCGGCCCACGAACTGAACCTGCCGCTGCTCACCGCGATCAACGAAGTCGCCGAGGAGTGCCTGCTGGAAACGCCCGACGGCTGGCTCGCCGGACGGTTCGGCGATACCTGGCTGCCGACGCCCTACGAGAGCGTGCTGCGCTACCGCGAGCTGGCGCATTTCCGCCTCAGCCCGCTATCGGGTGCCGCGCGCCCGGTGCAGTGCGGCAACCTGCGCCTGCTCGAGCGCCCGCGCGCCTACGTGCACCTGCCCACCGCGTCGCTGCAACTGGTCTACGACATGCGCCTAGACCTGCCCAAGGAGACGCGCCTGCCGAGCCTGTTCCACGTCGACGAAGTGCTCGAAGAAGGCAAGCTGGTCTCGCGCCTGGATCGCTCACGGGGCGATATCTACCTGGTGGCCCTGGACCAGCGCCGCCCGACCGGCGAGTTGCTGCGCCTCAAGCGCGGCGTGTTGCTGCCGGTGAGCACCCGCGGACTGTGGCTGGCCGAAAGCTTCGCGCCGCAGGAAGGCTGGCTGGTACGCGACGAGCGCGCCCCATGGAAAGACTGGCTGGCCCGACAGAACGTCGCGGCGACGCCGCAGCCGGCGAAAGAGCAGGGTTGAGACGCCCTCCGCCTCACGGCATGTGGGGGCGGTTGGAGCCGAAGCAGGAAGATCGATGAGGTCGAGCCCTCCGGCGCCATCGACGGATGGCCCGCCGAGTTTGGCATCGGCCGGGCCGAAGACACGGCTCGGACGCCAGCCTCTAGCGGCTGCGGATTTTCTCGACGATGGCGGTGGTGGAGCTGTTCTCCACCAGGCCGAGCACCCGCACCTCGCCGCCATAGGCCTTGACGATGGAGGCGCCGACCACGCCCTCGATGCCGTAGTCGCCGCCTTTGACCAGCACGTCCGGCTTGAGCTGTTCGAGCAGGTTTTCCGGAGTGTCTTCGGCAAAGCTGACCACCCAGTCCACCGCGCCCAGGCCGGCCAGCACGGCCATCCGCCGATCCACCGAGTTGATCGGACGGCCAGGGCCCTTCAGGCGACTCACCGAGGCATCGTCGTTGACCGCGACGACCAACCGATCGCCCTGCGCGCGGGCCTGTTCCAGGTAGGTCACGTGCCCCGCATGAAGGATGTCGAAACAGCCGTTGGTGAAGACGATCTTCTCGCCGTGGGCGCGCGCGTCCTCCATCGCCAACTGCAACTGTTCGAGACCCAGCACGCCGCGCTCCGAACCCTCTTCGCGCTGAACCGCGCGGCGCAACTCGGGAGCACTGATCGCCGCCGTACCCAGTTTGCCGACCACGATGCCCGCCGCCAGGTTGGCCAACGCCACCGCCTGGGGAAGCGCCTCGCCCGCCGCCAGCGCGGCGGCCAGGGTGGAAATCACCGTGTCGCCCGCGCCGGTGACGTCGAACACCTCCCGCGCACGCGCCGGCAGGTGCAGCGGCGGCTGATCGGGGCGCAGAAGCGTCATGCCATGCTCGCCGCGGGTAACCAGCAAGGCGCCGAGCTCGAGATCACTCATCAACTGCGCGCCCTTGGCGACCAGATCGGCCTCGTCCGGGCAAGCGCCGACGATCGCCTCGAACTCCACCAGGTTCGGCGTGATCAGCGTGGCGCCGCGGTAGATCTCGAAATTCTTGCCTTTCGGATCGGCCAGCACCGGTATCCCGCGCGCGCGCGCCGCCTGGATCAGCACCTGGTGGTTCTTCAACGCGCCCTTGCCGTAGTCGGAAAGCACCAGCACACGCACCCCGGCCAGCAGGCGCTCGACCTCCAGCGCCATCGCCGCCGCGTCGGTCTCGAACGGTTCCTCGAAGTCCATCCGCAGCAACTGCTGATGACGGCTGAGTACGCGCAGCTTGACGATGGTCGGCTGGTGCGCGATGCGCTGGAAATGCGCCGAGACCTTGGCCGCGGCCAGGCTGTCGCCCAAACTCTGCGCGGCCTCGTCCTCGCCGGTGACACCCACGAGAAACGCCGGCGCGCCGAGCGCCGCGATGTTCAGCGCGACGTTGGCCGCGCCCCCCGGACGATCCTCGATCTGGTCGACGCGCACGACGGGGACTGGCGCCTCCGGAGAAATCCGCGACGTGCCGCCATGCCAATAGCGGTCGAGCATGACATCACCGACCACCAACACCGGGGCCTGATCGAAACGGGGCATGGACAGCTTCATGGGTAACTCCGGACAGCGAAATCGGCGCGGATAATAACATGGCGGGCCGAGGTGACATCCCGCGCAGCCGCCTGGCGCGGCGCCGCAGGAGTCTCGGGTTTAAGCAAGGGGAACGTATCGGCGGCGCTACTTCTTCCAGAAGAAAAAGCCGGACTTTTTCCTTGGCTTCTCTTTTTGTCGCTTTAGCTTTCCGGCCGCTTCGCTCAGTCCGTCGATGCTGATACCGCGCCGGGCGGCATGGTGAAAGGCCTGCAGCAGGAAAACCTGCTCATGCTTCCCCTTGTCGGACAAGTAACGAATCTGCGCCTGCGTGATGCTTCGGCTATCGGCAAATATTTCCGGTACATCTCCGGTAGCGGCCTCGAACTGCAATTTGGTTCGCAGGCATTTCGCACAGACACCGCAGTTGTTCGGCCGGAAAGAGTAGTCCTTGCAGACACTCAGTCCGCTTAGTGCTTCTGGGCTGGAGGCGAGCAACTCCATCTTCTGCACCCGATCGATATCCTGATCCGCAGTTCGCAGAGCGAAACCTGATCCGCAAAAATAGTCGTTGGTAACGCTGCTGGTTCCCCAGGGCCAGAACAGGTATTCCTCGATCCGACTGTAGTCGGCCGCTATTTCCCCGGCGCGGTACTGCATTTCATGCATGAAAAGCAGGCCGGCCAGCACATAGATATGGGCCAGGCCACTGTCGATGCCCAGCGCACCGTAGGCATCGTAGGCGTCGGTCTTTATCCGATAATGGTTTTCGCAGATGCCCGTTGAGAAGCCGGAAGTCTTCTCAAGCAAACTCGAGAACTTCGCATCGTCGTGATAGCGATAGTCCAGGCCATGAACGGTAAGGAGATCCTGCGATTCGCCCCGCGAGACCCGATTCAAAAGATTGTAGGTCGAATCAACTCCTCCCGAATATAAGACCAAGTCCCGATTGGAGCTGGCTCGGGGTGGCGTATGGCTCGTTTCGAAACTGACCGTCACCTCTCCAAACAGCTCAGGCATCCAGGCTTGCCAGACTCGGGACAGCCGACTCAGGTTGTGCGCGAGGGCAGGATCACCCAAACCGGGAATAACCAGGTCCTGTCGTGACGCCATCGCCAACGGCAGCAGCAGGATTGCAGCGAAGTTGTTCGATTGGACATCGAAGCTCCGCCCTAGCGATATGACTCCGATCTCCTGCCCGGCGAACGCCAATTTGCAAACATCGGGCAACACCTCAACTGAACAGTTGGCATCAAGGGTCATAAGCACTCTCAATCGGTAAAGTTCGAAGTTTCCATGCTGCTTGGCGATTTTTTTACTCTGGTTCCTCACCCCAGCTGCCGCTCTGGCTGACGGCCCGACAACGCAAAAGCCCAGGCGACCGGCAACCAGAACCATAGCCACAGAAGATTGGGCGTGGATACGAAGGAGCTGAAATCGAACAGCATCCCCAACGCACCGCCGACCAACACCGCAAGCCAGAACAGCGCCAGCGGCTCTTTTCGTTGCGCCCAGAGCCGGTTCCCGGCAAAAAGCAGCACTGAAACGAAGCCGCTCAGACCAACCAACCCGTAGTTGAACAGCACTTCCATGTAAATGCTGTGGGCGTGCGCGATCAGGACGGGCTTCCCGCCACCCAACGGGCGATGACCCAGCATTCGGCTAAGGCTGGTGTCGGCGCCATGGCCGAATAGCCAGTGGTCCGGCATCAGATCCAGCACCATCGCCCAAATCTCGTCGCGATTGGTCAGCTGTCGGTTGAATAGCTCGTAGGCGAGGCGCTCATGGAAAACCACCACTACGACCATACCAATCGCCAAGCCCGCGAGTAGCAGGCGCCCTCTCTGCCGGGGTTCGACGCCGAAAAGCATCACAATGCCGCAGCCCACCAGGGTGGCCAGCCAGCCCGTTCGGCCATAGGTCAGGTAGATGTAGGCGGCGACAGCCAGCGCACAGCACAGGAGCAACATCTGCAGCCAACGGCCTCTTGCCTGCAGCAGAAGCCAGCAGGCCGTCACGCAGGAAAAGCCGAGCTCGAGGGCCGCCAGAATGCTGTTTTCGAATTCTGCGAAGCCCGGAACGCCGGAGCCTTCGATACTTCCCTTTCGATACTGGAAATTGAGCATGCCCGCCGCGTGCAGGTTGAAGATGCTAAAGAGTGCCACCCCGGCCGACACCACCACCATCAGCATCAACAGCCCCCTCATCGCTCCGGGGGCCTTGCTTACGACGCACTTCACCGCAACCAGCAATGCAATCAGCAATGCCACCCTGCGGGCCGTCTTGCCATCGCCCAGACAAATGCTGTTGGCCGCCAAGTAGGCCATGAAGCCCAGCAGAACAAATGCAAAGGCATTGCCCTGCAAAAAGGGGCGGATGCTTTTCCATTCCGCCAGCGCCAATAGCAGGGCAGCGAACAGGGAGGCGCGGATGAAGGCGGCCCAGGAGGTCGTCTCTCCGTACCAGTAGAAACGGCCGACCAGCAATGCGAAGAACGACAACAGGATGAGCAGTAGCCGGCAGCGTTGTGCAGCATCGAATAGCCGGGAGCTCAAGACAATAGCCCTCAATCGAACCCGCAGAGGGCAGCGCCAATCAAGGCGCCGACGCCGAGGATCGCCAGGGCCGCCATGACGCGCACCGCCCGACGCAGCGCCTTCCTCTTTTTCTTGAGGGCGTCCTGGGGGTTCCAGACGTGATTTTCTCCGCCGATATGCAGGACGGCGTCCGACTCAAGTATGACCGCGAAAAACTGTCGCTCGGCATAAGCCCTGGACAGCCCCGACTCACCTGCCGCCGAGGACTCGAAACGGGCGAAGGGAGCCAGGGGTCGATAGTCCTGCAGGCGACGCAAGCCTGGATTGAAGGTGAATCCCTGCCACGAAGGATTGCTCGACAACAGCCGTGAACACGCCTCGCGCTCGATGACGTAGCGCTCGCCCAGCGAATGAAAGGGGTAACTGATGCGGACGTCGTGGGCAAAGCTTCGCAACCAGACGACGAGCACGGAAGGCATCTGTTCGAGAATTGCCCTGGACGCTTCGACGAAGCCAGGGCGATAGAATTCCCAATCGTCTTCACAATGGAAAATGAAGGGTGTTTTCACCGCCCCATAGGCCAGATCGATGGATGCAAGCTGACCAATCTTCGGTCGATTGACGAAAATTTTCGTGTGCTCCTTCCAATGAGCAGGTAATGCGTCAGCTACCGCATCACTTCCCGAGTCCTCCGTGATGATGACCTGGTTGATTGGCGCGGTGTTGAACGCATCGAAGGTTTCCAGCGTCCTGGCGAGTAGATCGAAACGTCCGCAGCTGGTCACTACCAGGGTGATATCGCTGTTATCACTGAATTTCATCCGAACGGAATCCTTAAGAGGGCTATTGCTTGAATTCTCAGAACGGGATCAAGCCCGGCGTATGGTGGCGGAGGCTACTTGCCAGTCAATCCGAAGGCCGGTCATCCATGGCGAGCTCTTCGAACTTGTCATGCAACTTGGCGTAGTAGCCATTGGCATCCAGCAACTGCTGGTGCGAGCCGCGCTCCACGATGCGTCCCGCGTCCATCACTAGAATGATGTCGGCCTTCTCGATGGTCGACAGGCGATGCGCGATAACCAAGGTGGTGCGCCCCTTCATCACTTCATCCAGAGCGGCCTGGATATGCCGCTCGGACTCCGTATCCAGGGCGGAGGTCGCCTCGTCGAGAATCAGTACCGGAGCATCCTTGAGCAAGGCGCGGGCGATGGCGAGACGCTGACGCTGGCCACCCGACAGCAGCACACCGTTCTCACCGACCAGGGTATCGAAGCCCTGTGGAAGTTGATCGATGAACTCCTTGGCGTAGGCATCTTCCGCTGCACGCACGACAGCCTCCCGCGGCGCCGTGGACAGATCGCCGTAGGCGATATTGTTCGCAACGGTGTCGTTGAACAGCGTGACGTTCTGGGTAACCAGCGCGATATGCTTGCGCAGGTTGCGCAAGCGATATTCCTCGACTGGCACATCGTCGAGGAGGATCGCGCCCTGTTCGCTCTGATAGAAGCGCGGAATCAAGTTGGCGAGCGTGGATTTACCACTCCCAGAGCGGCCCACCAGAGCGACCATCTGCCCCGGCTCGACACGAAAGCTGATGTCGTCGAGGATCAGCTTTTCCGTACCTGGATACGTAAAACTGAGATTACGAACTTCCAGCTTGCCGCTGACGCGTTCCTTCTCTACGGTCCCCTCGTCTTTTTCCGGAACCTCGTCGAGCTGGTTGAAAATGCTCTCCGCACCCGCGAGCCCCTTCTGGATGGTCGAGCTGACCTCCGAAAGCTGGCGAATCGGCTTGGGAAGCAGGCCTGCCGCGGTGATGTAGGCCACCAGGTCACCGACCGTGGAGTCTCCGCGAAGGAACAACACCAGGAACATGAGCAACGCCATGGCACTGTAGGTGACGAACTGGAGGCTCGGAGTGTAGATCGCCGAGGTCCGCGTCATCCGCAACTGCTTGCGCATGTTGTCTTCGCTGGCCGCCAGGAATCGCTGGCTTTCATAGCGTTCGCCGCCAAAGCTGCGGACCACCCGGTAGCCCTGAATGGTTTCAGACGTGACATGCGTCACCTCGCCCATTGCCCCCTGGATTTTTCGACTCTGGCTGCGAAACTTGCGGCTGGACGTGCGTACCATCAGCGCAATGACCGGAAGGATGGCGACCATGACCAATGTCAGTTTCCAGTTCATCCATACCAGATAGCCGAACAGGAAAATAACGGTAAGACCTTCCCTGACCATCACTTTCAGCGCGTCTGTCGCCGCACCGGTAACCATGCTGACGTTATAGGTAATCCGCGAGATCAGGTGCCCGGATGCATGGTTGTCGAAATATCGATTGGGCAATGTAAGCAGGTTATTGAACAGTGCTACGCGCAGATCCTGAACAAGCCCAAGCGCAACTCGAGCCAGATAATACCCCCCCAAAAAAGAACCTATGCCCTGCCATACCGTAATGAGCAACAATGCAAGCGGAACTGCATATAGCAGCTGCATCTCGCCAAGAATGGGCAACTGCGTAATGTTTTTTTCAGGATGGGCAATTCCATCCACGAAGTACTTCAACAGCCCGGCCATCATGGGTTGAGTGGACGCAAAAATAACGTAACCCAGCATACTTACAGCAAACATTATCCAATAACGGCGCACGTAACTTAGCAGGCGCATATACAACCTGAAACTGGACATCGCATTAGGTGTGCTTGTTGAGTCGGTCATTGGCTACTGCTGACGGTGGCGGGGGCCGAGGATTATACCACCAGGGGACAGGGGTCTAAACACTCGTTAGAATCTGGGCACTGATTTGCCGGGAACTACCATGAAGCCACTGAGCCCCACCACCTACCAGACCCTGATTTCAGGCGCCGAGGTACTCGAAGCCGACAGCCATGGCCCCAAGGTGATGCGTCTGGCAGACGGGAATTTTCTCAAGCTTTTCCGACGTAAGCGCCTGATCTCCTCAGAAGCGCTATCACCCTATGCCCAGCGGTTTGCAAATAACGCGGCCACCCTGAGCCGACTCAACGTACCGGCACCGGAAGTAGCCGCCGTCTACCGACTGGATAGCCCCGACCGCACAGCTGTTCAGTACAAAGGGCTTCCCGGGATAACTCTGCGGCAAGCAATGAAAGATGCCAATCCGCCCCGCCGAAAGGAGCTTACGACGAGCCTTGGCCGTCTACTGGCACAACTTCACGAAGCCGGCGTCTACTTTCGCTCCCTGCATCTTGGCAATGTATTACTGCTACCAGACCAACGCTTAGGGCTAATCGACTTTGCCGATATGCGCATTGAGAGGAAACGACTTTCACGCTGGAAGCGACAGAGAAATCTTCGTCACATGCAACGATACGAGGAAGATCGGCAATGGCTATTCCATGAAAACATCGACGCATTAAAAGCAGGCTACACAGAGACATCATCCATAGAGGATATCTTTTAGTTGAGCACTCCGAAAGGCCATGGCTTCTGCGCCTTGAACAAAAAATGTCGTAGCCGCCTTAAGAGTTTCTTATCCCACTGCCGCAACGGCACCTGCCGGAACAGCTCCCACGCATAGCGCTTATCATATATAACGGCATTATGCAAAGCTTTAGTTATAACTCGCGCCCACGCGGACTCATAAGATAAATGCGCACTGTAAGGCTCAATAACCTTCAGATTATATTGATACTCCGTCTTGTAGTCCTTAGAGAGGCTGCATCCGTGCTGACGATAAAAGGTAACCACCTCAGGCAGAATGGCCACACCATAACCCGCGTAAGCAATTTTGAGCGTCATCTGGAAATCTTGAACCTTTATTTCCGGGTCATAATTTCCAACCCTTTCCATGGCGTCAGATCGATACATGGCAACGTTACCACCCACACAAAGAGCGACGGCCAGCGCCTCTGAGAAGTTGAAACGCAAGACGCTCTTACGCTTCATATTTGTAGGAAGCATATTCCCACGCTCATCTATGGGAATGGTTTTACCACCGAGACAACCAACCGAGGGGTGCGCAAGAAGATAATTAACTTGCAAATAGATACGACCCGGAGGCATCAAGTCGTCCGCATCGAAGGTAGCTATAAACGCCCCTTCAGCATAAGCAAGTCCCGCATTTAGTGCAGCACTCACACCCTGATTAGACTGGCAAAAAAATCTCACCCGCCGCACCAAAGACCAAGACTCACATCCGGCGATCGCCCGCTCAATAACAACCACACTATCATCCGTAGAGCCATCATCCACAATGATCAACTCAAAGTTCGGGTAATCCTGTGCCAAAATACTCAACAACGCCTGGCCAACATAAGCCGAATAGTTGTAGCAAGGCACTATTACGGAGACCAGCGGAGAAATTTCACCTGAAGACATAGCTCACCGACACCAATATCCGACAACAAAGTGCTTCCAACAACCAACTAACAAATTGGTCCATTTTATACAAAAAAATGACGCCCATCAACATAATTCAGGATGGTAGAATTAATAATTAAATCCCAGATAACCCATAGAAAACCTAAGTGCGAAATGGTAGACAGACAGAGCCATAGGAAGGGCAGAGAATGAAGTCAGGCATCACCTCTATAAAACCAGAGATTGTGTTCTTCGACACGATCAAATTCCTCCCCACGCCCAAGGCACTGTTGCCTATAGGCCGTAAAAAAAAGAAAGGGCCGAGCCTTTACGCCCGTGGAGGTGAGCACCCCTATGAGGCTGGTGCCTGGGCGTTTTGGATTCCCACTCTTCAAGCAAAATTTCTCTACGCCGACAATGGCATGATCGATTGCAGATTTCCCGGCGCTCCCACGCGAGCCGAAGTCAATCAGATGAAGGCGCGGTTGGACGAGTCTCCAAGCGGCGCAGGGAGTTATACGTGGAGGGACTGGCTAAACGCTTATAACAAGTCAGCCATTCGAAGAACTGCGGAAATTTATCTCGCAACTGAGCGACTGAGTCGGGCCGGGCTCGGCCCCGCCCCCCTTGGCATCTGTGTTGCACACTCGCTCATCTCAGATACCGGGCAGGACATTGGAACTGCGTTTGGGATCATGACGGAGGATGCAACAAAGCTTCCAAGGAAGGCCGAAGGCACAGAGGCGTCGATGATAGCAGCAGGAGTGTTGCCCGACAAAATTCGGAGTTGCACTCGACAGCAGGTCAATGGCTACATAGTTGATCTGAACTCAGTAGTCGGCGTGATGCCGCAGGAAGCAGACGGGGAAGTCGATTATATAGAAATCCATATAATTCGTACCTTTCAAAAGGAAAAACAACAATTACTGACACAACAAAAGGCACAACTCCATGCCCATATCTCAAACCCAAGCAAATCTGGAACTCAACGAGAAACTGACTCTGTACGTAGACCCACGAAAAATAGATCTTTACGCTGGTTCAAAACACCCTTTAAGCGTGCTAACAGCACAGAAAACTAAATGGCTACCGGTTTTCTTCCGGAAATGGACGAACAGAACGATCACACGCCATCACCCCTTTCTTGTACCCGAAAGATGGCTACCACCGTTAGTCAACATTGTACAAACGGAAAAATACTGCAGAGTAGAAAGCCTCATCGAGAATATTGAAAACTACCATAGATCGTCATGGTATGAAGACCTTAAAAAGGAACTCGAAGAGAAAGGAAAAACCCGGCATAAGAACATAAAAATAAATTCAACCGAAGAGCTTAATTCATTCTTCAAAAATTACGCTTGTGAACTAATTTCAAGTATGCAAGAGAAAGGCTACATAGACGGCAAAGGGCACGACGTTGGCGCTGCGTTTATCCTGGGGAATGGAACCATAGCAAAGGCCGCCAGTGGCAATCACCGTTTTTTCGTCGCCAAGAAGCTTGGACTAACTAACATCCCGATCAGGATCGTAGGTATAGATCCAAAGGCACTTGAAGACCACGCCGCTTTGAATTTCCCCTCAATAATTAAGGCACTAGAAGGCGCACAAGAGCGATACATCTAAGAACCAGCCCTGTCGTGCCCGCGTCCAAACCGTCAAAACCTTAACCAGCCCTACCGAGGCTCTTTACCAGAAGGGCGTCCAAGTTATCGAGAGTTTCGATGCTTGGAACAACCTCCAAAGGGAGACGACTTTCCTTGAAAAGATTGAACATTTCAAATACGCCCCGATTCACCACCCTATCGGCCACGAATTTGAAGCTGGGCAGTATCAGATCCTCGTAGTCGCTATCCAAAGCACTAGGAAGCCCTCCTCCATCCGCTTCTGTCTCGTAGAAACGCCCCCGCGTAGAGCTCAGGTCCATACCTACAAAAATGACAGTACTAAATCCCAAATGGTACGCGAGTTGCAACGCCACGAAAGGCACCGTGCGTGCACAGAAATAGCCTTTGGAAATGTCCGCGCTGAAACCGACACGGTTCTTCTTCTTTGATAGCAGAGAGAAGTTGGAGAAGTAATCTGGATTGTTTCTTATGAGCCAAGCGAATTTGCGGTCCGTTATCCCGCGTCCACTCCAAGGCCTGTTTAATCGTTCGAAGTGATAAGCAGGACATGCAGGTCTGAAATTGCCAAAGCTGTTCAGCAGACTATCGATGACCGATACGCTGACTGCCATGTTCTGCGCGCAATGCGAAGCTTCCACCACGGTGCGCGGGCTCGCTGCCGGAAAGTTGGGATCGTCGCAGACGTAGAAAAAGGGCTGAACGCGCGCCTTCTGAAAACCAATGATAGAGCCGTTGACCGCAAACATCGGGATATGCGCGTAGCGCTCGATGGGAAACCTCCGAACGGAAGGCCCTGATGCCACGATGAAAGCCGGGCCACTGCAGGTACCCTTCAGGGCCGCCAGGCTTTCGAGATCGAACAGCCCGACTCCGTCATTGACCACGCCCAGCGCACCGTTCGGCCGCTCCTCCAGCGTCAACATTTTCCCTCCCGACGTGCCGTAGCGACGCTATCGGCTATTTGCTGGAACATCTGCCGGGCCCGCGCGCGAGCCTGCTCCAGAAAGATCTCAATGTGCCCGAGTTCGGCGTCACTGAATGCCATCGCCTCACGCGCCGCCATACCGGCGGCATAGGAATCGACCATTCGCGACGGCAGGCAGACCTCATCGAGAAGCGCCTCGATCTTGTGGGTGTTGGAAGAAATGGCGAAGAACGGCGTTCGCGTGAGCAGGCACAGGGTCACACAATGATACCGGCCGGTGATCACGCCTTCGCTGCAGGCGAGCGCATTCAGAAAGTCTTCGGTCGACAGTTCCGCATAGCGCCAGCGCAGGTATCCGGCGCCCTTCTTGGTGGCAGGGTCGCCGGGGTTGAACAGGCGGCTTTTGAGGATATCCAGTAGCAGCCGCAGTCTTTTCCAGCAACTGCGCAGGGCATAGCCGGAAAAGCCCTTGGAGAACTGCAGCGGCGGCAGCGTGCGGATGCTCACATAGCGCACGGACCGCGCGTCCGCCATGCACGCGACTCCCCATGCCTCCGCCAGGCGCTCTCTGAGTACACTGCCGTTGATGATGAAGCCTTGCCGGCGGCGCGGCTCGCGCGGCGCAAGAGACAGCGTAAGGTCAGGTACGACCGTGGACTGAACGCCCTCCGACGCAAGCTCCGCCTGGCTTCTTCCGTCACGGACATAGATACCGGTGAAATCCGCGGCATACTCGGACAATCTCTGGTTGTCCTGCCAGACGCTGTTCACCAGGTAGCAGGGGACGCCCTGCTCGCGGCAATAGCGGGCGAGGTGCCCGTAGCGCATCGCCTGTTTCGCATCGTGATGCATCGTCCCTTCGCCGTTGACGATGCAAACATCGACCTTGCGGATGTCTCGCCTGAGCTTCTCGTCGCTCGCCCAGTCGTGGCCTATCGGGCAGGAACGCGCGATCTCGATGCCAGCGTCTGCGCACAGCGAGAAGAGCTGCGCCATCACTACCTGGCAACCGTGGTGCTCGTCGTAAGAGGTATCGTTGAACACGATGGCGCGGATTGGCATGTCGATAGCTCTCATCGGCGGGAAGAGACGTCCTCGGACCAGCCGCCTTCGAGCGCCCAGTGTGCCCAGAAACGCCGGGTTACGGCGGCATCGCAGTAATGGGCCTGCAGTTGATCGAACATGACCTGTGCACAGGTTTGCCGTTGCTCATCGGTCAGCCTGGACAGCTGTGCGATGCCCTCGGCCAACCCGCGGTCATCCGCGAACCGGAACAATATGCCCACCCCGCTCACCACCTCGCGCCCTCCTCCGCAGTCGCTGCAGATGATCGGCACACCCGCGGCCATGGCTTCCAGCAGCACCATGCCGAAAGGCTCGTGGTCGGAGCTCAGCGCGAAGACGTCGAAGGCCTTGAAGTAGCGACGTGCATCGGGCACCTGGCCGAGGAACGCGACCTTCGGTGCGATGCCCAGCTCGTGGGCAAGAGCCTTGAGTTCGCTCTCCAGGCGACCGGTTCCGATGATCGTCAGCAGGCTGTTGGGCGGCAGCTCCGGCAGCGCCGCGGCGAAGCCACGCAGCAGTGTCGCCTGATCCTTGTCCGGATGGAGGCGGCCGACGTTGCCGACGATCCAGGCCCCATCCGGCAGACCCAGCTCCGCGCGGGCGGCGGCGCGGTCGATCTGGAGAGCCCGCACGGCGGCCACGTCGATACGGTTGTAGAGCGTCTGGATGCGCTCGGCAGGCCAGTCGGTGAGACAGCGGCGCATGTCGTCGCGCACGGCGTCGGAAACGCCGAGCAGCGTCAGGCGACGGCGAAAGAGGCCGACGAACGCGCGGCGCATCAGCCGCGTGTAGATGCCGAATGCGTGGTGCACGCCAATCACCGGCAACCGGGTGGCCAGGCAGGCGATGTAGATCGGCTTGAAACGGTGGGCGATGCACAGCTGCACGCTGCGAAGGCGGGCGATCTGGCGAATCTCGCGGATGGCGCGCAGCTTCAGGCCGCGGATGTCCCGGGAGCTGTAATCGAGGAACAGCACCTCGTCGGACGCGCAACCGGCCGCTACCGCCGGATCGGGCGCGCCGGTCAGGAACACCGTAGTCACCTTGTAGGGCGTCCCGGCGAACAGCACCGCGTACTGACGGGCGCAATCAAGGAAGGGCCCGTCATAGCCATGGCAAACCTGCAGAACGCGCGGCTCAGCCGATGGGGTCATGCCAGTCCATCCCGTCTTTGGCAACCAGGATGTCTTCCATGATCAGGTACGGAAGATCGGACCCGTAGAACATGTTCAACGCATCGGTCGGCGAGCACACCATCGGCTCACCACGGCGGTTCAGCGACGTGTTCAGCGAGACACCGTTGCCGGTGAGGTCTTCCAGCGCCTTCATCATGTCGTAGTAGCGCGGGTTGTACTCGCGCTTGAGCACCTGGGCGCGGGAGGTGCCATCCTCGTGGACGACCTCGCCAACGCGGTTCTTCCACTCGTCGTTGACCTCGAAGGTGAAGGTCATGAACGGCGACGGATGGTCGACCTTGAGCATCTGCGGGGCGACGGTATCGAGCATCGACGGGCAGAACGGGCGCCAGCGCTCGCGGAACTTGATCTGCGCGTTGATCCGGTCGGCGACGCCGGCCACGCTCGGGCAACCGATGATCGAGCGTCCACCCAGCGCACGCGGGCCGAACTCCATGCGCCCCTGGAACCAGGCGACCGGATTGCCGGCCACCATGATCTGGGCGATGCGCTGCGGCATGTCGTCGATGCGCTTCCATACCGGCTGGCTCGGGTGACGCGCGCAGGCAGCGATGATGTCCTCGTTGGAGTAGGCCGGGCCGAGATAGACGTGCTCCATCTTCTCCACCGGCACGCCGCGCTGATGCGAGACGTAGGCGGCCGCGCCCACCGCGGTACCGGCGTCGCCGGAGGCCGGCTGGACGAACAGTTCCTTCACCTCGGGCCGCGCGATGATCTTCTGGTTCAGCTTGACGTTCAGCGCGCAGCCGCCGGCGAAGGCGATCTTGCCGGTCTGCCTGATGATGTCGCCCAGGTAGTGATCCATCATCTGCAGCGCGAGCTTCTCGAACAGCGCCTGCATGCTCGCCGCGTAGTGGATGTAAGGGTCGTCGGCGATGTCGCCTTCGCGCTTGGGTCCCAGCCACTCGATCAGCTTGGGCGAGAAGTAGAAGCCCTTGCCCTTCTCCTTGTAGCGGCGGAAGCCGATGACGTTGGCGTAGTCGGTGTTGATGGTCAGCTCGCCGTTCTCGAAGCTGGCCAGCCGCGAGAAATCGTACTTGGCCGCGTCGCCGTAGGGCGCCATGCCCATCACCTTGAACTCGCCGTCGAGCATCTCGAAGCCCAGGTACTCGGTGATCGCACCGTACAGGCCACCCAGCGAATCCGGGTCGAAGAACTCCTTGATCTTGTGGATCTTGCCGTTCTCGCCGTAGCCGAAGAAGGTGGTGGCGTACTCGCCCTTGCCGTCGATACCCATGATCGCGGTCTTCTCGGTGAAACCCGAGCAATGGTAGGCGCTGGAGGCGTGTGCCAGGTGGTGCTCGACCGGCTCGATGCGGACCTTCTTCAGGTCGAAGCCGAGTTGCTGCAGGCACCATTCGATGCGCTTGTGATAGCGCTTGTAGCGGCGGTTACCGAGCAGGATGGCGTCCAGTGCGCGGTCCGGCGCGTACCAGTAGCGCTTCGCGTAGTGCCAGCGCGCCTTGCCGAAAATGCTGATGGGCGCGAACGGAATCGCCACCACGTCGACATCCGCCGGCTGGATGCCGGCCTGCTCCAGGCAGAACTTCGCCGACTCGTAGGGCATGCGGTTCTTCGCGTGCTTGTCGCGAACGAAGCGCTCCTCTTCCACTGCCGCGATCAACTTGCCGTCGATGTACAGCGCGGCGGAGGGATCATGACTGAGCGCGCCGGAAAGGCCGAGAATCGTGAGTGACACAGCGTTGCCTCTTGAGTTTGGATGACCACGTCAAGTGGGTCGTGCCCGGCGCGAGGCCGGCCGCGGCGACCTTCATCCGGAAGGGGGAAGCGGGGCGGCACCGAGCAGCAAAAAACAGGGATTATATCGCGGCGCCCGTCGAAATCGGTAATTCAGCCCGTCACTCAAGGTCGCGTCCGGCGCCTCGCCGCGTCAAGCGGCGAAAATGCCCCTTGAGCCGGGCAAATCGCTTGCGCCACTTCAGGCGCAGCACGGCCAGCCATATGGGCCGGCGCAATTGCCGCTGCAAGGCGGCGATCAATGCACGCTCTTCCGGCCGATTCTGCCTAAGCAGTTCGATATTCTCCTCCAGGTAGATGCGCAAGCCATCGCGCGGGAGAAGAATGCCCGCAACGTCCCGGGTCTCCAGCGGCAGCGGGAAGCAGGTGAACTGTTCGAGGCGATTCAGCGCATGCAGGGAAACCATGGTCCGCAGGCATTTTTCACAGCGGCAGCAGTTGTACATCCCGTCGACCTTGCCCCAGCACACCCGCAGATATGTCTGCGCCAGCGGCTCGCTGGAGATGCGCTTGATCTTGTCGATCCGCTCGGCCTCGCAGGCATCGTGGACGATGGCGAGACGTTCATCGGAAAACAGCGGATCGGTATCCAGCCAGGAGCCCCAGGGCTTCTGGTGCCGCAGGCTGTGGGTCCCGGGAACGCGCACTTCGCCGATATCGCCGGCCAGCGCGCGGGCGACACTCATCAGGGCGAAGCCGTGCCCGTGAATAGGCCAGGAGCCGAAGTCCTGGATCACCTTGCCGAGATTGCTTTCCACCTCGATGAAGCGCGTCCCGGTGCCCTCGGCCACGGCGGCTCCCATCGCGCTCACCGCCGCACGTCGCGGCAGGTCGTCCAGGCGCACGTCGAAGCCGTGGATGTACAGGATGTCGGTAAGCTCTTCCCGCCCTTTGATCAGGGTGAAGAAGGAGTCGACGCCGCCGGAAAAGAAGGCCGCCTTGCGCGGCCCGGCCTGCGGGGCCGGCTGGTACATCGAATCGGCCTCGATCGGCACCGCGAAATATTCGTCGAAGCTTGCCTCGAACAGCGCCATTACCTGCCTGACACTCGCCAGGTAGGTCGCCGACAGCGCCCCCTTGACCCGAATCGGCCGACGCAGCTTCATCGCCGCCAGCAATGCCAGCGGCAGCGCCGCATCGAGTCCGGGCTGCCGTTGCAAGCCGTTGCTGCGGATGAAGACGTCGTAGCGCCGATCGCCGAGGTCGACGCGGTAGGTCACCGTCGATTTCTCCGACGGCTCGCGCGACCAGTCCAAGGAAAGCTCTGAAACGATGATGCTCACGTTGTGGACTCCGCTTCGGCGATGCCTGGTTCGCCAGCGTGGACGCGACTGAACGCCCGGCCGAACTCGGCGGCGATCTCGAGTTTCAGCGACTCGATATCCAGCGGCGGCGGATTCCAGTCGATCCCGCGCGCCAGATGCAGGTTGCGCAACGCGGCCAGGGGCCCGGAATTGTGCACGTAATGGATACCCACCAGGTCCTCGATGATCTTCACCCGATAGTCGTCGCGCCGCGCCGCGTCGTAGAGAAACACGACGGGAATGCCCATGGCGATGCAGGGCATCGCGCAATGGATCTTCGAGGTGATCACCAGACGCGCGCGTCGGCGGTACTGGTCCAGCAGTTCGCCGGCCAGCTCCAGGCGCAAACGCGTGTTGCCGATCGGCAGGCGCAGCTTGGCCTGGTCGACGACGACCGCACGTTTGCGAATCGAAGCCGGCACCGTCCGCCGAGCCGCCGGGCTGAGGCCGACCAGAAACACCTCGCCCTCCCCTTCGGGCGACCGCTCGCGCCGTGGCAGGGTCAGGGTCACGCAACGGCTGTAATACGCCTGCACGCCATGCCGTTCGAGCAGTGCCTGCGTGCCGCGATCCCTGCAGCCGATGGGCTGCCAGCGGCGCAGGTAATCGATGCCTTCGGGGGAGCAGATCACCGCCTGCGCGGGGGCCGAGATATGGAACGCGAAGAACACCGGGCTCACCTGGGCGGAGGGCGGCCAGTTCCCGGTGTTCATGAAGAAGCCATTCATCGGCACGGTGCAGGGCTCCGTGACCTGGTTCAGGGCCTCACGCGACACATAGCCATCGACGCGCGGCACCAGGCGGCTGACGGCCAGTGTCTGGATATCGTCACCCAGATTGACGAATCGCTCGAATATCGCGCCGGTGTATTCCAGCAAACAGATCGGCCTCACGTGGCGTTCCTTATTTTCCTGATAACCCGCCGCCATTTGCCGCGTATTTTCCTGCCTCGCAGGATCAGCCTGTTGCGCCACTGCGGTCGCTCCAGCACCTGTTGCCAGGCCCGGGCCAGAGGGCTGTCGCCCAACCCGCGGGCCGACAGCAGGCGGACGTTCTCACGGGCGAACTTGATCAGGGATTCGTCGTACATCACCAGGGCGCGGACGCGCTCCAGGGCCACCTGTGGCGGAAAGGTCGCGCTGTCTTTGAGAACGCCCAGGGCCGCCAGGGATGTCATGGTGCGCAGGCATTTCTCGCAGCGCCCGCAGTTGTAGCTGCCCTCGACCCGCTCCCAGCAGACCCGCAGATGAGCCAGCGCCAAAGGGTCCGCGGCCAGCGCCTCGACCTTGTCGATCCGTCCGGCCTCGCACCCGTCGTGGATGACCTCCAGACGCTCGTCGGAGAACAGCGGATCGGTCTGCGGATGGGATGCCCAGGGCATCAGGTCGGCTTCGGCGAACGAGGACGGAATGTAGATCCGGTCCAGATAGTCGGCCAGATGGCGCGCGGCGCTGCCCAGCCCGTAGCCGTGGCCATGCAGTCCCCAGCGCCCGAAATCCTTGAACAGACGGATGGCGTTGGTCTCCAGCTCGATGAAGCGCACACCGGTCGCCTGCTCTATCGCGCGGCCCATTTCGCTGATCGCTTGGCGCCGCGGCAGGTCGTCCAGCGCGACGTCGTAGCCGTGCACGAAGATCAGGTCGGTGATTTCGTCGCGGTGCTTGAGGAAGGTGTAGAACGAGTCGACTCCGCCGGTGAAGAAACTGCCGACACGCCCGGTGGCCGCTTTCGGGCGGGAAACCAGGGACTGCGCGGTGATCGACACCGGCCGATAGCGCGCAAACCAACCGGTGAACGTCTGCATGAGCTGGCGCTGGTTGGCGAGGAACTGCGGCGAGAGCACGCCCGGCAAGCGAAGGTCGGTATCGGTGGCCATCGCCCCCAGCGCGGCCATGGCCAGCAGCGCTTCGCCATCGCCGGACAGCGGAATGCCTGCGGCGGCAAAATAGACCGGGTAGCGCCGCTCGCCGAGCTGCAGCTGATAGTCGATCCGGATGCCGCTCGAAGTGCCCGGCGCCAGCGAAGCGACCTGCCGGGTGTCCGTCATGTGCACATCCTGCACGCTCAAGGTCGCGTCCCTCGCCAGCCAAGTACCAGCCGTAGCCATTTCGAAAGATAGTCCCAGCGGCACGCTATCCAGGGGTCGAGCCGCCAGGCCCGACGATAGCAAGCCAACGCCTCGCTGCGCAGCCCGGCGAGGTAGCAACCGCGAAACAGGGACAGCTGGCGCTGTGCCCGGTAGGCGCGCAGGCGGTGCTGGAACTCGCCCGGCAGACGCTCGAAGACCGCCGCCGCGACCCGGTCGCCGTGGGCGGCATCCAGCTCCAGCTGATTGCGCAGGGAATCCGCGTGCTTGTAGATCCAGACGAGCGGAACATCCAGCACCGAAATCACCGGCGACGAGAGCATGAAGGCGAAAACCGCCAGGTCTTCGCCCTGCTTCAGATCCTCGGGGTAGGGACAGCACGTCGCCCGTGCGCGGCGGAACACGGCGCTCCCATGCCCCATGCCGAAGCGTTTCTTCAGCAGGAAATCGTCGAGCCGGGAAAAAACCGCGTCGGCCATCCGCCCGGGAGGGTGGTAGCGGCTACTGCCGTCCTCCGCGCAATCCAGATGTCCGCCGAGCAACAGATCGATACCGGGGCAGGTGCGCAGCCTATGCAGGATCGCCGCTATCGCCCCCGAAGCCATGACATCGTCGGCATCGAGAAACAACACCCAGCGCCCGGAGGATAGCGCCAGCCCGGCATTGCGGGCCGCGGAAGGGCCGCGGTTGTCCTGGCGCAGATAAGCGGCACGCTGCGCCCCGCAATGCCGTCCGCGCAGCAGATCGAGCGTAGTGTCTTGCGAACCGTCGTCGACGACGATCAGCTCGCACTCGCCGGTGAGCTGCATCAGCACCGAATCCAGGCAGCGCGACAACACCGAGGCGTAGTTGTAGGCGGGAATGATCACGCTCAATAGCAGATCGGCCGGTGCGTGCTGTTTCCAGCGGGCATCGGCCACCTGCATCAGTCATGCCCCACGGCGGATGGCGGCGCTTCGGCGCTGGGCAGGTTTTCCTCCAGCCAATGCGCCAGGGGGCTATCCGCCGGCCAGTTGCGAATGAAGCGGGCGCGGTCCGCCGCCTGGGCGCGCTGCCATCCGGCACCCGGTGGGTGCGCGCGCAGCGCGTCGAGGTCGATGAGCAGCAGACGCCCGGCGTCCCACAGCAGGTTGGTCGCCTTGAGGTCGCCGTGGCTGATGCGCTCGCGCGCCAGGTCGGCGAAGAGGCTCTGAATCGCGCCGGCCTCTTCCGGGGACGGCAGACGATCGCCCTCGCGCCCGAACAGCGCGAACAGGTCGCCCGCCTCGCAGAAGACGTTGATCAGCCAGCCCCCGCGACGCAGCCCGAGAAAGCGTCGCTCGATGCAGGCCAGCGGTCGTGGCGTGGCGATGCCGAGGAACTCCAGCCGATTGCCCTCGATCCAGCTGTGCCAGGCCCGGCTCGGGCGCAGGCAGCGTCGGAGCCAGTGGCCTAGGCCCTTGACGTTGTAGCGCTTCACCAGTAGTTGGCGCGTCGCCACCTCGACCTTCGCGACCGTCGCGCTGCCTCCGTTCTTCAGCAACTGCCCGGCGCGGATGAACGCGTCGGGGTCGGCCAGCAGCGGGGCCAGGGCGTCCTGCTCGTCACGGCGCACGGCGCACAGGCCGCGCGGCTCGGTACGCACACTGAACAGGCTGCAATCGCGCCCCGCCTTCTGCAGGTAATCGCGCAGACGCCAGCGACGGACCCGGGCGACATCCTTCAGCAGCGCCTCCAGCGGCAGGGCGTGCTCGCCATTGGCCAGCAGGTAGCGCACCAGCAGCTCTTCGAAAAAGGGCTCCAGACGCGCCGGCAATTGGGCGAAGAACACCCCGAGGTTTTCCAGCGCCCGCGCGCGGGACAGCGGCTGGCCAGGGGTTTCCGCCTGCACGCCGCCGCCATCGATCAGGAACAGGCGACCGTCGTGCCGCAGCAGATTGTCCAGGTGCAGGTCGCTCTGCCATAGGCCCTGGGCATGCAGGCGGCCGATGGCGGCGAGGGCCTCGCCCAGCACGGCCTGTTGGGCGTCCGACAGCGGCGGTTCATGCTCCACCGCGCGCCAGGCGTCCCACAGGCTCTGCGCGCCGTCGAGGAACTCGAACAGCAGCCAGCCGCCCTGCCCGGCCTCGAAGCCTTCGCCGAGCAGCGCCGGGGTATCCAGGCCGGAGGCGGCCAGCAGCGCCGCGCCGTCGCGCTCGCGGGCGAAATGCCGCTCGGCCTTCGCGCCGACCAGCAATTTGGCGAGCACTGCTCGCCCCTGCCACTGCGCCAGGCCGACGTAGCGCTGCCCCGGCAGCACGCGCAGCCAGGCGCTGACGCCCAGGCCGTGCGCACCGAGGTCGACGCTCAGCGGCAGGGCCGGCGCGCGACCGGCATGCTGCAACTCGGCCAGCTTCACGTGCGTGCCTCCTTGCGGCGCTGACGCGCGGCGAGCAGCGGCAACCAGTGCGCCACCTCGGCGCTTGTCGCCGGCCGGTCCAGATAGGCGGCTAGAAATCCGCGCACGTCGGCTTCCTGCCAGACGTGCGCGCGGCGCAGCAGCGGTTCCAGATCACGCACCCGGTCGGCCTCGCCCCGGCGCAGCGGGCGGGTCTTCTCCAGGTCGATCAGGCAGGCGTCGAAGCCGTCGGCCTCGCGCAGGAAGATGTGCTTGGGGTAGAAACAGCCGTGACTCTGCCCGGCCTCGTGCAGCCGGCGCGCCAGCCGCCCCACCGCCGTCAGCAGCGCCTGGCGTTGCTCCGCCGGCCGCTGCTCCCAGCCCTCCAGCCAGTGCTGCAGGTCCCGGCGGTCGTCCAGGGCGCGGGTCAGGAGGATCGCCTGGCGCTCGCCGCGCACCTTCCGCTGACCGAAGAAGGCCGCCTGCAACGCCGGAATGCCCAGCTCACGGTAGCGCTGGATGTTGCGGAATTCGCGGGCGAAGCTCGGCTCGCCGAAGGGATGGCGCAGGCTGCGCATCAGGTAGTCGGACTGGCGCTTGAGGTAGTAACCGCGGCCCTCCAGATCCAGGCGGAAGACCTGGCTCCAGCCCTTTCCCGCCCGGTTCGGCGCGTCCACCGCGTCGAGTTGCAAGGCCCAGAGTGCGTCGAAGCTAGCCAGCGCATGGCGCTCGAGCAGGTCGCAGTCATCGCCACACAGGTAATCGCTCACTCGCGTCCCTCGAAATAGCCCAGCACCTGGCGGATGCGCTGCTTGTCGCCCGCCCCTAGCCGCGTCGCGCCGGCGTATTGCAGGTAGAAACGCAGGCGCTGCGTACGCGACAGCGTGTACTTCGCCACCTTGTCGAGGCAGGCGAGGTCCTTGACGATGCGTCGGCGCAGCAAGGCGCCGCGCCAGAAGGTTCCGCCGGGGCAATCGATGAAGAACAGCTCGCCGCGCTCGTCGACCAGCAGGTTGCGCCACTTCAGGTCGTTATGGGCGAACGAATGGTCGTGCAGGATGCGCGTCGCCCGGGCCAGCTGGCGACTGATGCCATCGACCCAGCGACGATCGCGCAGGCGGGGATCGTGGTTGTTCGCGAGCCATGCCAGGTCGTGGGTGTTGGGCAACTCCCGGGTGATCAGCGCACCGCGCAGGAAGGCCCCGCCGCTACGTTCCAGCCCCCAGCCGACCACCGTCGCGGTGGGGATGCCCCAGCGGGCAAAATGCTTGAGGTTCTGCCACTCGGCCTTGACCCGCGGCCGGCCCAGGTAGCGCCGCACGCCCTTGCCTGCGCCCCAGTAGCGCTTGACGTAATAGCGCACGCCGTCGACCTCGACGCGGATCACCTCGGACAGCGGGTCGCGGGTCAGGCGCTCGCCCTCGAGCGCGAACACCGCGTCCAGGCTGCCGAAGTGCGCCGACAGATCGGCATACGACGAATCGAGCTTCCAGCCCGCCATCAGCGCGCCTGACCGAGGTCGCGGGCGATCCGCCAGACCGGTACGAACGGCCGCCAGACGTAGTTGCCGAGCCATTTGAAGCGCCACAGTGGATACAGCACGGTGTTCTTGTGGTTGAAGCCGGGGCGCCAGACGAAGTTCTTGCGCCGGCGGGTGATGGTGAAGGTGGGAATGTCCATCATCGAGGCCAGGTGGCCGCCGCCGGAATCGTTGCTGATGACCACGGCGGCGCCGGCGACGTAATCCATGAGCGCCTTGACGTCCGGAAAGGCATGCAGCGGGAAATCGCCTATGGCCGCGCCGATCCGCTCGCGTTCGTCCGGCATGCAGACGAACTCGACGTCCCAGCCGCGCGCCTTGATGGCATGAGCCAGCAGGCGGAAACCGGCCAGCCAGTAATTCTTGCTCTCCTTGGGCGTGGTCGGGAAAACCACCACGCGGCGGCTCGGTGCCGGCTCTTTCTCGCGCCCCATGACCCGCTCACCCGGCCCCAGGGAGATCCCGTACACCTGGCTGGCGTAGGAGTCGACCCAGTCGACCATGGTCTGCCCGGCACGCGAATCGAGGCAGAACGGAATGCTCGCGCCCGGCAGGCGCTCGCCGCGCACGATTACCTCGCGCCCGTGCAGGCCGGACTCCCGGGAAATCTTCTTGGCGGTGACGAAGGCCACGTTGGTCAGCGCCGCGTAGGCCTGGGCACCCGCGCCCGGCTCGTAGCACTTCTCGAAGCAGGCGATCAGCAGGTCGAAGCGGGGCGATAGCACCTCCAGCGACTCGCTGTCATCGCGCTGCACGTCGAGCCAGTCGAAGTACTCGCGCGCCGGGTAGAGGGTCTTGCTGAAGAAGCTGACCTGCGCGCCGGCGCGATGGAACAGCCAGGCCAGACGCAGGTAGAGGGTGGCGTCACCCAGTGCCGGAAACGAGACGATGCCGACACGCAGTCCGTTGAAATTCATGTTGCCCCTTGTGTGCAGGCGCCGCTCATGCCGCGGCCCCCGGCTCGTATTTGCGCCGGTAGCGCTGCAGCAGGCGCTCGGCCTTGCGTTCCAGCCAGGCCAGCAGCGCGGCTTCGTCGCGCAGAATCTCGCGCAGCGGCTTGCCGAAATAGGTCTTTAGAAAGCGCAGCTTGTCACGCCGCGTCAGGCCGATGTCCAGCGCCGAGAAGTACAGCCCAGCGATGTCCTTGTTGCGCCAGCGGGTCGGCGTCTGCGTGCGCACCTGGGCGCGGTGCAGGTCGATCACCGACAGCCTGAAGGCCCCGGCTGCCGGCGGTGCGTCGGTGTGCAGGAGGAAATGGCAGATGTAGCAGTCGCGGTGGTTGACGCCGGCGCGGTGCATGGCGCCGGTCATCCGCGCCACTTCGGCGATCAGCGCCCGTTTCAGCGCCGGTGGCGGCGGATCGCTCGGCCAGTCGCGGCAGAAATCCTCCAGGCTGACGGTCGGCGCCAGCTCTTCGGTGACGATGAAGGAATGCTGCATCGCCGGGTTGGCACCGCGCTCGCCGAACGCCACGGAGGTCATGGTCGGCACGCCAACCTCGGTCAGCCGCTGGATCGCCGCCCATTCCTGACCGGCGCCCAGCACCGGCGCCTTGGCCGTCAGCCAGTTCTTGACGATCTCGCCCCAGCCGACGCCACGGTGAATCTTCACGAAATAGCCACGGCCGTCGACTTCGGTGCGCAGCGTGCGGCGGGCCTCCAGCTCGCGGTAAACCTCGCCCTGCAGCTTCTCCACTTCGACGAAGGGATCGCGGCCCTGCCAGAGGCTCCTGAAGGGTTCCTGCAGCTCCAGCTTGCTCATGGCCGTTCTCCGAGAATCACGTCGGCCGCGCGCTCCGGCATCGAGTACAGGTCCGCCGAATCGGCGAAGGCCAGGCCGTTGCGCGACCAGCCGGCACGCGCCGCGTCGTCGGCGAGCACGCTCGCCAGGGTAGCGTTCAGTTGCGCCTGCTCGAACGGCTCGGCGAGCACGCGGCCGGCATCGGCATCGGCGATGTAATGGGCATAGCCGCAGACCGCGCTGACCAGCACCGGCAGCCCGGCGACCAGCGCCTCGAGCAGCACGGTGCCGGTGTTCTCGTTGTAGGCCGGATGGATCAGCAGGTCGGCACCGAGCAGGAAGCGCGGAATGTCGCTGCGCCCCTTGAGAATCTGCACCTGTTCGGAAATGCCCAGCGCGCCCATCTGCAGCTGGAACGGCTTGGGATCATCCTGGCCGATGGCGATCAGGCGGGTGCGCTTCTTCAGCTCGCGGGGCAGCGCGGCGACGGCTTTCAGGGTGCGGTCCAGGCCCTTGGTCTTGAAGCCGGAACCGATCTGCACCAGCAGCAGGTCGTCGTCGGCCAGCTTGAACTCGCGGCGGAATTCGGCGCGGATGTCGGCGGCGTTGGACGGCGCCCGGCGGTCGGCGGCGATGCCCGGCGGCAACAGGTGGAAGCGCTCGGCCGGGGTGCCGTAGTGCTTGACGAACAGCGGCTGCTGGACCTCGGAGATCATCAGTATCTCGGCCTGCGCGTCGCCGCCGAACACCGCACGCTCGTAGTCGGCGAAGTGCCGGTAGCGGCCCCATTTGCGGTACAGCGGGTTGCGCAGGGTCTGCGCCTTGTCTTCGTAGCAGCCGTCGGCGGCGTAGTAGACGTCCAGGTTCGGCATCTTGTTGAAGCCGATCAGCCGGTCGACCGGATCGCGGGCCAGGTCGGCGGCGATCCAGGCGCTGAATTTCTCGTTGCGCCTGTGGTTGAAAAGCGCCTTGACCGGCGCCACGCGCACGTCGAAACCCGACGGTACTTCGCCTTCCCAGATCGGCGTATAGACGCGGATGGCGTGGCCACGGCGCTGGCACTCCAGGGCGATGCGCATGAAGTCGCGCTGCAGGCCGCCGAAGGGGAAGTACTTGTAGAGGGCAAAAGCCAGTTGCATCAGGCGCGATCCTCGAAAACGCTTTCCGGCGCCAGCAGCAACGCCTCCAGTTCGGTGCCGACGCGCTCGGCATCGAGGCCGTCGAAGCACGGCGTGTCGCGGTCGCCAAGGCCGGCGCCCGGCCCGTTCGCGCACAGGTGGATCTGCGAGCGGCCATAGGCGCCGACGCGGTCCGGGCGGGTCGGGCCGTAGAGCGAGATGCACGGCACGTCCAGCGCGGCGGCGAGGTGACCGAGGCCGGTGTCCACCGCCACGCAGGCACGCGCGCCGGCGATCACCTTGGCGACTCCGGCAAGGTTCAGTTTGGGCAGCACGGCGACCTTTTCAAGGCCGGCGGCGATGCGCTCGGCGCGGGCTTTCTCGGTCGGGTTGCCCCACGGCAGGCGAATCGCCCAGCCGCGCTCGGCGATGCGCTCGGCCAGGGCGCGCCAGTCGGCTTCGGGCCAGTGCTTGCTGGCCCAGGTGGTGCCGTGCAGGAACAGCACGTAAGGCTCGCCGGCCGGATCGGCCAGTTGCGCGCGGTCCAGTCCGTAATCGCCGATGCCGGTCGGCAGCGGGTAATCCAGCGCCTCGGCGAACAGCGCGCGGGTGCGTTGCAGCGCGTGCTGCTCGCGGGCCACGGCGTAGCGCCGGTCGTAGAAGCGTGCCGCGATCGGCTCGCGGGCGGAGTCGCGGTCGAGCCCGGCCACCGGCGCCTTCACGTAGCGGGTCAACCAGGCGCTCTTCAGCAGGCCCTGGGCGTCGATCACCAGGTCGTAGCGGGTCTCGCGCAGGCGCGCCTTGAAGCGCCGCCATTCGCCGCTCCTCCAGGTCTGCAACGGGTGCTTGCGCCAGCGCCGGATCGCCACCGGGATCACCTGCGCCACCGCCGGATGCCAGGCCGGAATTTCGGCGAAGCCCTCTTCCACCACCCAGTCGAAACGGATGCCGGGGATCGCCCGCGCCGCATCGGTGAGGGCCGGCAGGGTGTGGATCACATCCCCGAGGGAGGACGTCTTGATCAGCAGGACGCGCAACGTCAGCTCACCTCGAGCGGGTCGCCGACCAGCCGGCCGAGGGCATCCAGCACCGGGCGCGGCTCGAGCTGGCGCAGGCAGTTGTAGTGACCGAAGCGGCAGGTGCGCTCGAAACACGGGCTGCATTCCAGCCCCAGGCGCACCACCTCCACCTGGTCCGCCAGCGGCGGGGTGAACTGCGGCGAGGTGGAGCCGTACACCGCCACCAGCGGGCGGTTCAGCGCCGCGGCCACGTGCATCAGGCCGGAGTCGTTGGAGACCACGGCGGCGGCGCAGGAGAGCAGGTCGATGGCCTCGGCCAGCGAGGTGTCGCCCGCCAGGTTCAGCGCTTCCTCGCGCAGGCCGGGGATCAGCCGCGCGCGGATTTCCTCGCCCACCGGGTGATCGTTCTTCGAGCCGAACAGCCAGACCTGCCAGCCTTCGCGAATCTTCAGCTCGGCGACCTTGGCGTAGTGCTCCACCGGCCAGCGCTTGGCTTCGCCGAACTCGGCGCCGGGACACATCGCCAGCACCGGACGATCCAGTTGCAGGCCGAACGTGGCCAGCGCGGCGTCGCGGCTGCCCGGGTCGATTGCCAGCGCCGGCCGCGGATAGGGTTGCGGCAACGCGGCGCCAGGCTCGTAGGCGAGCGCCATGAAGCGCTCGATCATCAGCGGATAACGGTCCTTGTCCAGCTTGCGGATGTCGTTGAGCAGGCCCAGGCGCATCTCACCGCGCCAGCCGGTGCGCTTGGGAATCCCGGCAAAGAACGGCACCAGCGCCGACTTCAGCGAGTTCGGCAACAGGATCGCCTGCTGGTAGCGCCCCTTGAGGCCGGCACCGATGCGCCGGCGAGCGGCGAGATCGAGTACGCCGTGGCCGAGCGGGAAGCTCAGCGCCTCGCGCACTTCGGGCATCCGTTCGAGGATCGGCCGGCTCCACTCAGGCGCCAGCACATCGATGGCGCAGCCGGGATGGCGCTGTTTCAGGCAGGCGAACAGCGTCTGCGCCATCACCATGTCGCCTACCCAGCTCGGGCCGATGATCAGAATATTCATAAGGGACTCGAGGCGCGGACCGCCCGAGCCCGACGGACGCGGCGCAGGGCCGCCTCGCGCCGGGCTTCGCCGGGAAGGTCCGGCGACTTACTTGACCAGGGTACGCCAGTCGGCGTGGCCGTCGGTCTTGCCGCTGACCAGGTCGAAGTAGGCTTTCTGCAGCTTCTCGGTGATCGGACCACGGCTGCCGCCGCCGATCTGCCGGCCATCGACTTCACGGATCGGCGTGACTTCGGCGGCGGTACCGGTGAAGAAGGCTTCATCGGCGATGTACACCTCGTCGCGGGTGATGCGCTTCTCGACGATTTCCAGGCCGAGTTCCTTGGCCAGGATCAGCACGGTACCGCGGGTGATGCCGTTCAGGCAGGCGGTCACCTCGGGGGTGTACAGGCGGCCTTCGCGGATCAGGAAGATGTTCTCGCCGGAGCCTTCGGCGACGTAGCCTTCCGGGTCCAGCATCAGCGCCTCGTCGGCGCCGCCGGAAACCGCTTCCTGCAGGGCCAGCATGGAGTTGATGTAGGCGCCGTTGGACTTGGCGCGGGTCATCGAGATGTTCACGTGGTGGCGGGTGAAGGAACTGGTGCGCACCTTGATGCCGCTCTTCAGCGCTTCTTCACCCATGTACGCGCCCCAGTGCCAGGCAGCGACGATGACGTGGACCTTCAGGTTGTCGGCGCGGATGCCCATGCCTTCCGATCCGTAGAACACCATCGGACGGATGTATGCCGAAGCCAGGTTGTTCTCGCGCACGGCGGCGCGGGTCGCCTCGTTGATCTCGTCCTTGGTGAACGGGATCTTCATGTTCATGATGTGCGCCGAATCGAACAGCCGGTCGGTGTGCGCCTGCAGGCGGAAGATCGCCGTGCCCTGCGGGGTTTCGTAGGCACGCACGCCTTCGAACACGCCCATGCCGTAGTGCAGGGTGTGGGTCAGCACATGGGTGGTAGCGTCGCGCCACTGCACCATTTCGCCGTCATACCAGATCACGCCATCGCGGTCGGACATCGACATAACTGCCAGCTCCTCAAGGTTCGGTTCGTACAACTAATACGGGTTGGCGACGCGCCGGGATTCAGCTCAGCCCCAGCGTCCGCCAGATGCGCATCACGGCGCGCCGCTCGGCCTGCAACTGATCGCCTGGGACCACGCCCGGAAGCTTTTCCAGCGCCTGACGATGCGCCACGGAGCGGTAGGTCTTGTAGGCTTCCTGTAGCAGGGCGACGTCTTCGGCCGGGAGCAGTCCGGCATCAGCCAGGCCGTCCAGAATGCGGATGTTATCGGTGTAGCGCAGCAGCTCGGGATGCCCGTGCGACCAGGCCAAGGCCGCGTATTGCACCATAAATTCGATATCGACGATACCTCCGGCGTCCTGCTTGAGGTCGTAGCCGACGGTGGCGGCGAAGGCGTTCGCCGCGGTGCCGGCGGCGGTTATCGGGGTGCCGAGGTTGCTGCGCATCTTGGCGCGCATCTCGCTGACCTCCTGGCGCAGGGTCGGCAGATCGCGCTCGCGGCCGAGCACGCGGGCGCGCACCTGTTCGAAGCCTTCGCCGACCCGGCGATTGCCCACCAGCACGCGGGCGCGCACCAGCGCCTGGTGTTCCCAGGTCCAGGCCTCGGTTTCCTGGTAGCGGGCGAAGGCGCCCAGCGAACTCACCAGCAGCCCGGCCGCGCCGGACGGACGCAGGCGCATGTCGACCTCGTAGAGCTGGCCGGAGTTGGTGTGCGCGGTGAGCAGGTGAATGATCCGCTGACCGAGGCGGGTGAAGAACTGCGCGCCGTCGATCGGCTTGGGCCCGTCGGTTTCCGCCTGCGGATCGCCGTCGTGGATGAACACCAAGTCGAGATCGGAACCGTGGCCCAGCTCGATGCCGCCGACCTTGCCGTAGCCGACGATGACGAAATCCGGATCGCAAGGGCTGCCATCGGCACGTTTCGGCGCGCCGTGGCGCGCCACCGTATGGCGCCAGGCCAGCGCCAGCACCTGGTCGAGAATCGCCTCGGCGAGCCAGGTCAGGTAATCGCTGACCTTCATCAGCGGCAGCGAGCCGCTGATTTCCGAGGCCGCTACGCGCAGGCCGTGGGCCAGTTTGAAGTGGCGCAGCGCTTCCATCTGCTGCTCGAGGTCGTCCTCAGGAATCCGCAGCAGCCGCTCCTGGAGCTCGGAGGCCAGCTCCGGCGCGTTCGGCGGGTTGAACAGCCGTCCTTCGTTGAGCAGCTCGTCGAGCAGGATCGGGTAGCGCGCGATGTGTCCGGCGATCCATGGGCTGGCGACGCAGAGCGCGATCAGCCGCTGCAAGGCTCCGGGGTTTTCCGTCAGCAGCACCAGGTAGGCGGAGCGCCGCACCACGGCTTCGACCAGCGGCAGCACGCGCTCCAGCACCCGGTCCGGGTCCTGGTGTTCGGCGGCCATGCTCAGCAACCGCGGGATGAAGGCGTCCAGCCGCTCGCGACCCAGGCGCTGCATGGCGCGCGCCTGCGGCCCGTTGCGCAGCTCGGCAAGGCGCTTGCGCGCGGCGAAGGGATCGACGAAGCCGGCATCCAGCAACTGTCGGTCGATGGCCTCCTCTTCCATGCGGTCTTCCCACAGCGGCAGCCACTCGCCGCCGACGCTGGCCTGGCTGGGGAGGTTTTCTTCCTCGTTGGGGTCGGCGATCACCTGGCGGAAGTGCCAGTCGATGCGCTCACGCCAGTGGCTGAGGCGCTCGTGGAACGCGGCCCAGCCCGGGAAACCCAGGATGAAGGCGACCCGCGCGCGCTCCACCGCGCCGTCGGGGAGCATCTGCGTCTGGCGGTCGGCGATCGCCTGCAAGGCGTGTTCGGTGTAGCGCAGGAAGGCGTAGCCGTCGCGCAGCTCGGCGATCACCGCCGCCGGCAGGTAGCCCTGCCCTTCGAGGGTTGCCAGCACCTTGAACAGGGAGCGCTGCTGCAGGCTCAGGTCGCGGCCGCCGTGGATCAGCTGGAACACCTGGGCGATGAACTCGACCTCGCGAATCCCGCCGGCGCCGAGCTTGATGTTCTCGTCCATCCCCTTGCGCCGGACTTCCTGCTGGATCATCTGCTTGAGCAGGCGCAGCGCCTCGATCGCCGAGAAATCCAGGTAACGCCGGTAGACGAACGGGCGCAGGTGGTCGAGCAGTTGCTCCCCGGCCTGGCGGTCGCCGCCGACCACCCGCGCCTTGATCATCGCGTAGCGTTCCCAGTCGCGCCCCTGGTCCTGGTAGTACTGCTCCAGCGCGCTGAAACTGAACACCAGAGCACCGGCGGAACCGTAGGGACGCAGGCGCATGTCGACGCGGAACACGAAGCCGTCGACGGTGATGCTGTCGAGCGCCTTGATCAGCCGCTGGCCGAGGCGCACGAAGAATTCCTGGTTATCCAGCGCGCGCTTCACGCCCTGGGTTTCGCCACCCTCCGGGAAGCCGAAGATCAGGTCGATGTCCGAGGACAGATTCAATTCGCCGGCGCCGAGCTTGCCCATGCCCAGCACGACAAGTTGCTGGGCCTCGCCGGAGCGCTTGCCGATCGGCGTGCCGAACTGTGCGCAGAGGCGCGGGTAAAGCCAGCGGTAGGCCTCGTCGATGCACACGTCGGCCAGCTCGGAGAGGTCGCGGCAGGTTTCGATCAGGTCGGCCTGGCGCGTCAGGTCGCGCCAGATGATGCGCACCTGCTGGCGGTTGCGAAAACGTCGCAGGCGCCGCGCGAGGTCGTCCTCGTCTGTGCATTCGGCAAGCAGGCGGTGCAACTGATCGCGCAGTTCGCCGGTCTGCAGAGAACGCTCCAGCTCGCCGGAATCGGCCAGATCGAGAAAGGCTTCGGGGCTGCGCGTGGCCTGCTCGGCGACGAAATCGCTGGCGGCGGCCACCCTCAGGAAGTCCGCGTGGCGCGGTGCGGGCCAGCTGGAAAGGCGCTGCTCGGCGCTGTCGCCGAGGGTCGCTGCGGCAGTGCGCAAGGCCTGTTCCGCGCGTTCGGCGCCGCTTTGCAGGACGTCCGGCACGGCGACGAGTGGGGGCAGGTTCATGGTCTATCCTTGTCGGCTGCGGATTGCCGCCGGGGGATGCGAAAGAGGTTTTCCGCCCCTGCCGAAAGCCCACGCTGGCAATGAAGAAGCCGTTGTTATTGTAGTTTTACTACTGGGCAATGTGCCCGAATGGGTGAAACCGGCGTCGGAATGTAGTAAAACTACAAGGCCGAATGACCGGCACATCCAAGAATTTAGCCACTTCCGGCCCACAAGGCCGGTGGTGTTACAGGCGGCCGATTTTGGTTGCCTTTCCGCCCTGGAGCAAGCCATGCAAGATCTCGATCCCGTCGAAACCCAGGAATGGCTGGACGCCCTTGAGTCGGTCCTGGACCGCGAAGGCGAAGACCGCGCCCACTACCTGATGACCCGCATGGGTGAACTCGCTACTCGCAGCGGTACTCAGCTGCCCTACGCGATCACCACGCCGTATCGCAATACCATCCCCGTCACCCACGAAGCACGCATGCCTGGCGACCTGTTCATGGAACGCCGCATCCGCTCGCTGGTTCGCTGGAACGCCCTGGCGATGGTGATGCGCGCGAACATGAAGGACCCGGACCTGGGTGGCCACATCTCCACCTTCGCCTCCAGCGCGACGCTGTACGACATCGGCTTCAACTACTTCTTCCAGGCCCCGACCGAAGAACACGGCGGCGACCTGATCTACTACCAGGGCCACGCGTCGCCGGGCATCTATGCCCGCGCCTTCCTCGAGGGCCGCCTGTCCGAAGACCAGATGAACAACTTCCGCCAGGAAGTCGATGGCGGCGGCCTCTCGTCCTACCCGCACCCGCACCTGATGCCGGACTTCTGGCAGTTCCCGACCGTCTCCATGGGCCTCGGCCCGATCCAGGCGATCTACCAGGCGCGCTTCATGAAGTACCTGGAAAACCGCGGCTTCATCCCCGCCGGCAAACAGAAGGTCTGGTGCTTCATCGGCGACGGCGAGACCGACGAGCCGGAAACCCTCGGTGCCATTTCCCTGGCCGGTCGCGAGAACCTGGACAACCTGATCTTCGTCATCAACTGCAACCTGCAGCGCCTCGACGGCCCAGTTCGCGGCAACGGCAAGATCATCCAGGAACTGGAAGGCAACTTCCGCGGCGCCAACTGGAACGTCAACAAGGTCATCTGGGGCCGCATGTGGGACCCGCTGTTCGCCGAGGACGAAGACGGCCGCATGCAGCGCCGCATGGACGAGGTGATCGACGGCGACTACCAGAACTACAAGGCCAAGGACGGCGCCTTCGTGCGCAAGCACTTCTTCGGTGCCGATCCGGAACTGCTCAAGCGCGTCGAGAAACTCACCGACGACGAGATCTGGAAGCTCAACCGCGGCGGCCACGACCCCTACAAGGTCTATGCGGCCTACCACCAGGCGGTCAACCACAAGGGTCAGCCGACGGTCATCCTGGCCAAGACCATCAAGGGCTACGGCACCGGCGCCGGTGAAGCGAAGAACACCGCGCACAACACCAAGAAAGTCGATATCGAGAGCCTGAAGAAATTCCGCGACCGTTTCGACATCCCGCTCAATGACTCGCAGCTGCATGACCTGCCCTTCTATCGTCCGGAAGAAGACAGCGCGGAGATGAAGTACCTGCGCAAGTGCCGCGAGAAGCTCGGCGGCCACCTGCCGCAACGCCGCCACACCAGCGTGAGCATCCCGACCCCGCCGCTGGAAACCCTGAAAGCCGTGCTCGACGGTTCCGGCGATCGCGAAATCTCCACCACCATGGCCTTCGGCCGGATCCTCGCTTCGCTGGTCAAGGACAAGGAACTGGGCAAGCGCATCGTGCCGATCCTGGCTGACGAAGCGCGCACCTTCGGCATGGAAGGGATGTTCCGCCAGCTTGGCATCTATTCCCCGGTAGGTCAGCTGTACGAGCCGGTCGACCGCGATCAGGTGATGTACTACCGCGAAGAGAAGGACGGCCAGATCCTCCAGGAAGGCCTCAACGAGGCTGGCGCGTTCTCCTCCTTCGTCGCTGCCGGCACTGCCTACAGCAACTACAACACGCCGATGCTGCCGGTCTACATCTTCTATTCGATGTTCGGCTTCCAGCGTATCGGCGACCTCGCCTGGGCCGCCGGCGACGCGCAGACCCGCGGTTTCCTGCTCGGCGGCACCTCCGGGCGCACCACGCTGAACGGCGAAGGCCTGCAGCACGAGGACGGCCACAGCCACATCCTCGCCAGCACCATCCCGAACTGCCGCAGCTACGACCCGACCTACGCCTACGAGCTGGCCGTGATCATGCGCCACGGCGTTTATCAGATGATGGAGAAGCAGGAAAGCGTCTACTACTACATCACCGTGATGAACGAGAACTACCAGCAGCCGGCCATGCCGGAAGGCGTGGAAGAGGGCATCATCCGCGGCATGTACCTGCTAGAGGAAGCCAAGGGCGACTTCGCCCACCGCGTCCAGTTGCTGGGTTGCGGCACCATCCTCACCGAAGTCCGCGCTGCAGCCGAGCTGCTCGCCGAATTCGGCGTCGGCGCCGACATCTGGAGCGTCACCAGCTTCAACGAACTGCGTCGCGACGGCCTGGCGGTGGACCGCTGGAACCGCCTGCACCCGGCCGAAGAGCCGCGCAAGACCTACGTCGAAACCTGCCTGGAAGGACGTCATGGCCCGGTCGTCGCATCGACCGACTACATGAAGCTGTTCGCCGACCAGATTCGCCAATGGGTTCCGAGCAAGGAATACCAGGTCCTGGGCACCGACGGTTTCGGCCGCAGCGACAGCCGCAAGAAATTGCGCGACTTCTTCGAAGTCGACCGCCGCTGGGTCAGCCTCGCCGCGCTGCAAGCACTTGCCGATCGCGGTTCGGTCGAACGCAAAGTGGTGGCCGAAGCCATCGCCAAGTTCGGCATCGATCCCGAGAAACGCAACCCGCTTGATTGCTGATAACGCGAGCGAACAGGAGAACATATTGTGAGTGAAACCATTCGCGTACCCGATATCGGCAGCGGCGAAGGCGAGGTCATCGAGGTACTGGTCAAGGTCGGCGACGTCGTCGAAGCCGAACAGGGCCTGGTCACCCTCGAGTCCGACAAAGCCAGCATGGAAATCCCGGCGCCCAAAGCGGGCAAGGTCGTCGCGCTGCATTTCAAGATGGGCGACAACCTGAAGACCGGTGACCTGCTGATCGACCTGGAAAGCGCCGACGGCGCCGCCAGCGAGCAGGCATCCGCCGAACCCAAGGCCGCCGTGGGCGAGACCCAGGAGGCTCCGGAAGAGTCCGAAGCGCCGACGCCGCCGGGCGACGACGATGCCTCGGCATCCGCCGGCGAAGGCGAAGCGCAGGAGATCAAGGTTCCGGATATCGGCTCCAGCGCCAAGGCCAGCGTCATCGAAGTGTCGGTCAAGCCGGGCGACACCATCGAAGCCGAGCAGTCGCTGATCACCTTGGAATCCGACAAGGCCAGCATGGAAATCCCCTCGCCGGCCGCCGGCGTGGTGGAAAGCCTGTCGGTCAAGGTCGGCGACGAAGTCGGCACCGGCGACCTGATCCTGGTCCTGAAAGGTGCCGCCAAGGCCAAACCCGCCAAGGCCGCCAGCGCCCCCGCTGCCGCGCCGAAGAGCGACGCCAAGCCTGCCGAACCCGAAGCGGCCGCCGAGCCCGCGGGCGAAAGCAGCGAAGAGGTCAAGGTTCCGGACATCGGCTCAAGCGGTGACGCCAACGTCATCGAAGTGCTGGTCAAGGTCGGCGACAGCGTTGAAGCCGACCAGTCGCTGATCACCCTGGAATCCGACAAGGCCAGCATGGAGATCCCTTCGCCGAAGGCCGGCGTGGTGGAAAGCCTGGCGGTCAAGGTCGGTGACCAGGCCAAGACCGGCGACCTGATCCTGGTGCTCAAGGTCGCGGGCGCCGCTCCGGCCAAGGCCGCGGCGAAAACCGAAGCGGCCACGCCGCAACAGGCCGTCGCACCGAACAAGCAGGGCGTCACCGAGCCCCAGGCATCGGCAGCGCCTGCGCCTGCTGCTACCGCGCCGAGCAAGGCCGGCAAGAAAGTCCACGCCGGCCCGGCGGTCCGCATGCTGGCGCGCGAATTCGGCGTCGATCTCGCCGACGTCACCGCCAGCGGTCCGCGCGACCGGATCGTCAAGGAAGACGTGCAGGCCTTCGTCAAGGCGCAGCTGCAGAAAGCCAAGAGCGCGCCAGCCGCCGCCGCGGGCGCAACCGGCGGCGCGGGCATTCCGCCAGTGCCGGAAATCGACTTCAGCAAGTTCGGCGAAGTCGAAGAAGTGCCGATGACCCGCCTGATGCAGGTCGGCGCCGCCAACCTGCACCGCAGCTGGCTGAACGTGCCGCACGTGACCCAGTTCGACTCGGCCGACATCACCGAGCTGGAGGCCTTCCGCGTTGCGCAGAAAGCCGTCGCCGAGAAGGCCGGCGTCAAGCTGACCGTGCTGCCGCTGCTGCTCAAGGCCTGCGCGCACCTGCAGAAGGAACTGCCGGACTTCAACAGTGCGCTGGCCCCCAGCGGCAAGGCGCTGATCCGCAAGAAGTACGTGAACATCGGCTTCGCCGTGGACACACCGGACGGCCTGCTGGTCCCGGTGATCAAGAACGTCGACCAGAAGAGCCTGCTGCAACTGGCCGCCGAAGCCGCCGCACTGGCGGAAAAGGCACGCACCAAGAAGCTCGCCGCCGACGACATGCAGGGCGCCTGCTTCACCATCTCCAGCCTCGGCCACATTGGCGGCACCGGCTTCACGCCGATCGTCAACGCGCCGGAAGTCGCGATCCTGGGCGTCTCCAAAGCGACCATCCAGCCGGTCTGGGACGGCAAGGCCTTCCAGCCGCGCCTGATGCTGCCGCTGTCGCTTTCCTACGACCACCGGGTGATCAACGGTGCCGCCGCCGCGCGCTATACCAAGCGTCTCGGCGAGCTGCTCGGCGATATCCGCACGCTGTTGCTGTAACGGTTTTCCGGCGAGCCACGCGGCCTGCCAGCCCCTTGCTCGAGCACGCCACGCTCGTTCCTCGGCCCCGCCTCCCAGCGGGGCTTTTTTTTGACTGGGCAGTCCGCAAAAAAACCCTACCGAATGTCTGTTAAAACAGGTACTTCCCGCAGAGTGCTGCCAAAGTGCCTCTACGCTTGTCAGCGGCAGAGACTTTGATGCACCCTTGCCCGACACATTGACGGGCCGACGCCCCTACCCAGGTCCTAAAACCGGAAGCAGCCGCCCGAATGAAGAACCATCCCGATCCCGCCAGCCGTCCGGCGGTCGAGGTAGTTACGCAACTCCCCGTGCCCTCTCGGTTGGGAATGCTGCGTTTCGAGCGGCTGAACGAGGCCAGCTGGGCTTTGCTGTTCCTCGATCCGGCCTGCGAGCAACGCCTGGGACTGCCCGCCAGCGAGCTCTGCGCCCTGATCGGCAGCCCCTTCGCCAGCCTGATGGAGCCCGAAGCCCGCTACCGGCTGCACGATGTCATCCAGCAACAACTCCAGCAGGCGCCGCACTACACGGTGCGCTACACCCTGCACACGCCGGAGCGACCGCTGCAGGTGATCGAGATCGGCGAAGGCTTCCAGCAGCACAAGCGCCAACTGCTGCGCGGCTACCTGATGATCATCGACGATGCCGCCGCAGTGGCCGACGAGAGCGAGCTGGAGAGCGAACTGGAGGCGCAGAACGCGCGCCTGCGCGCGTCGCTGCAGCTTTACCAGCAGACCCAGGACGACCACCTGCAGCACCTGGTCCGCTCGCGCGCGCAGCAGAGCCTGATCCTGCGTCTGGCGCGGCACCGCTACAACTCCAGCGACCCCCTGCGCGAAGCCGCCGAGCTGATCACCCAAGCCGCCTGCGAGACCTACGCCGTGGCCCGCGCCAGCATCTGGAACCTGGCCAACGAGCGGCTCGAGCCGGTGGCGCTGTATCGCCGCGACATCGACCGGCACGAACAGCCGCTCGCCCTGGATGCGCGGCCCTTCAAGCGCTACCTGGAAGCGCTCAACGGCGGCCGTGCGATCGAAGCCAGCAATGCCCAGCAGGACCCGCGCACCCGCGAGCTGGGCGAAACCTACCTGCAGCCCGTGGGGATCGCCGCGCTGCTCGCCGCCGGCATCCGTGTCGGCGGCGAGCTGGTCGGCGTGCTGTGCCTGGAGCACACCGGCGGCCAGCGCGAATGGCAGACCGACGAGGTGGCCTTCGCTGGCGAACTGGCCGACCAGTACGCGCAGGTCCTGACCAACCACCAGAGACGCAACGCCGCCAGCGCGCTGCACCTGTTCCAGCGCGCCGTCGAGCAGAGTGCCAGCGCCTTCCTGCTGGTCGACTGCGACGGTCTGGTGGAATACGTCAACCCGAGCTTCACCTCGATCACCCAGTACAGCGTCGAGGAAGTGCAGAACCGCCGCCTGTCGGAGCTGCCGGCGCTGGAAAACCTCAGCGAACTGCTCTTCGACGACAACTCCAGCCTGGCCACCACCAACAGCTGGCAAGGCGAATTCCGCAGCCGGCGGAAGAACCTGGAGCCCTACTGGGGCCAGCTGTCGATCTCCAAGGTCTACGGCACCGAAGGCGAGCTGACTCACTACATCGGCATCTACGAAGACGTCACCGAGAACAAGCTGGCGCACCAGCGCATCGAGCGCCTGGCCTACACCGACAACCTCACCGGCCTGGGCAATCGCCCGCACTTCATCCGCAGCCTCGAGGAACATTTCGAGCGCGACGCCGACGTGCCGGTCAGCCTGCTGCTGGTGGACATCGACAACTTCAAGCGAATCAACGACAGCCTCGGCCACCAGACCGGCGACAAGCTGCTGGTCAACCTGGCGCGGCGCCTGCGCAACAGCCTCGCGCCGAACGGCACCCTGGCGCGCTTCGCCAGCAACGAGTTCGCCGTGCTGCTGACCAAGACCGACCTGGAAACCGGCCAGCGCCATGCCAACCAGGTACTGCACCTGCTGGACAAGCCGCTGTTCGTCGACAACCAGCTGATCAGCGTCACCGGATCGGTCGGCCTGGCCTGCTCGCCCGACCACGGGCGCGACCCGCAGACGCTGATGAAGCACGCCGGCCTGGCGCTGCACAAGGCCAAGGCCAACGGCAAGCACCAGTTGCAGGTGTTCACCGAGGCGATGAATGCCGAGGCCAGCTACAAGCTGTTCGTCGAGAACAACCTGCGTCGCGCGCTGACCCAGAACGAGCTGGAAGTCTTCTACCAGCCCAAGCTCTGCCTGCGCACCGGCAAGCTGCTGGGCATGGAAGCGCTGCTGCGCTGGAACCACCCGGAGCGCGGGATGATCCGTCCCGACCAGTTCATCGGCGTGGCCGAGGAAACCGGGCTGATCATCCCGATCGGCAAGTGGCTGGTTCGCCAGGCCTGCCGCACCAGCCAGGAACTCACCGCGCAGGGCTTCGGCAACCTGAAGATCGCCATCAACCTGTCGCCCAAGCAGTTCTCCGATCCAGACCTGGTCGGCTCCATCACCAGCATCCTCGAGGAAGAGCGCCTGCCCGCCTCGCTGCTCGAGCTGGAACTCACCGAAGGCCTGCTGCTGGAAGCCACCGAGGACACCCGCGACCAGCTCAACCGCCTCAAGGACCTCGGCCTGACCCTGGCGATGGACGACTTCGGCACCGGCTACTCGTCGCTGAGCTACCTGAAGAAATTCCCCATCGACGTGCTGAAGATCGACCGCAGCTTCATCAACGACATCCCCACCAGCCAGGACGACATGGAAATCACCTCGGCGGTGATCGCCATGGCGCACAACCTCAAGCTGACCGTCGTCGCCGAAGGTATCGAGACCGTCGAGCAGCTCGCCTTCCTGCGCAAGCAGCGCTGCGATATCGGCCAGGGCTACCTGTTCGACCGACCGATCCCCGGCCCCGAACTGGTCGAGCGGCTGCGCCGCTATCGCCAGCAGAACTGACCCGCACGCACCTTAGTCGCGCCGCCCGGTCCAACCCTGCAGGTGACTTTTCCACGGCTTTGCCGGCATGCTTGTCCGTCCAGGCACCGACATCCAACGGCAACCGCGCCCTTTTCAGTCCCGGAGGCAACCATGGCTCTGCGCTCGCAAATCCTCGCCCACAAACTCGAACTGCCGCAGCCCGAACAGGCGTTGCCTGGCCGGGAAACACCGCTGCCGGTCCCCGAAGCGCACTACGTGAACGGCAACCGGCTGCAGCCGCCCTTCCCCGCCGGCATGCAGCAGGCCCTGTTCGGGCTGGGTTGCTTCTGGGGTGCCGAGCGGCGCTTCTGGCAGCAGCCGGGCGTGTGGAGCACTGCGGTCGGCTATGCCGGCGGTTACACGCCGAACCCCACCTACGACGAGGTCTGCTCCGGGCTGACCGGCCACACCGAGATGGTGCTGGTGGTGTTCGATCCGCAGCTGACCTCCTACGAGACGCTGCTCAAGGTGTTCTGGGAAGCGCACAACCCGACCCAGGGCATGCGCCAGGGCAACGACGTCGGCACCCAGTACCGCTCGGCGATCCATGTGCTGAACGACGAGCAGGCCGCGGCCGCCGAAGCCAGTCGCGCGGCGTTCGAGGTCGAACTGGAGAAGGCTGGATTCGCCGGCATCACCACCGAGATCATCCAGGCGCCGACGTTCTACTACGCCGAGGCCTATCACCAGCAATACCTGGCGAAGAACCCCAACGGTTACTGCGGCCTGGGCGGCACGGGCGTCTGCCTGCCAGCGTGAAGCGCGGCGCCTGGTCCGCCGGCGCGAGCGCGGCACACGCCGAGGTCTAGACTACGGTGCAAAATGCCAGTAAATAGCCAGCAGCCGATCAGCCTTGCGAGCCAGGCATGCCCGAAACACCCGTCTACATCACTCCCGACCAGCTCTGCGTCGGTCTCTATGTCCAGCTCGAGCTGGGCTGGTGGGAGCATTCCTTCGCGTTCAGCAAGTTCAAGATCAAGGACGAGGGGCAGATCAAGGCGCTCCGCGACCTGGGCCTCAAACGGCTGCGTTACGACCCCACGCGCAGCGATCGCGCCCCGCTGGAACTGCCCGAGCCCGAAGCCCCGCCGGTGGTGCAAGCGCCGCCGCCCAGCGCCGAGGAGATCGCCCGCGAGAAGCGCGTGCGCAAGCTCAGCGTCCTGCGCAAGCGCCTGGCGGAAGTCGATCGCAAGTTCGTTCAGACCAGCCAGCGCGCCAAGGGCTTGATCCAGACCCTGCGCCGGCAGCCGGAAGACCTGACCAAGGAGGCCGGCGCGCTGGTGGCCGACATGGTCGAGGTGCTGCTCGGCGAAGACGGCGTGGTGCTGCACAGCATCAACGGCAAAGCCTCGGACGATGCCTATTACCATCCGCTGAACGTGACCGTGCTGTCGCTGCTGCTGGGTCGGCAGCTCGGCTTCGATTCCGAGGTTTGCCACAGCCTGGGCATGGGCGCGGTCCTGCACGACATCGGCAAGCTGGACATCCCCAGCAAGGTCCTGCTAAAGCCGCCGCCGCTGACCCGCCCCGAGCAGCAGTTGCTGCAGATGCACACCGACTACGGCCTGCGCCTCGGTCAGGGGCTGATGTTCGACGACGACATCCTGCGGATCATCCACGAGCACCACGAGTACTGCGACGGCAGCGGCTATCCGCGCCAGTTGAGCGAGGCGTCGATCAGCCGGCTGAGCCGGGTGGTCTGCATCACCAACTACTTCGACAACCTGTGCAACCCGCTCAACCCGCGCGACGGCCTGAGCCCGCACGAGGCGCTGGCGAAGATGTTCACCGTGCGCGCGCGCTTCGACGACGTCGCGCTGAAGGCGTTCATCCGCGTCATGGGGGTCTATCCGCCGGGGAGCCTGGTGCAGCTCGACAATGATGCCTACGCCCTGGTGCTGGCCATGCACCCGAGCCTGCCGCTGAAGCCGACGCTGATTCTTTACGACGCCACGGTACCGAAGAACGAAGCGCTGATCGTCGACCTGGAACAGGAGCCGCAGCTGGCGATCGCCCGCGCGCTGCGGCCGGCGCAATTGCCGGTCGAAGCGCTGGAGTACCTCAACCCGCGCCAGCAGCTGTCCTATCACGTGGATGCACGTCAGCGCGGTTGAGCCGCGGCCTCACTCCTCGATCAGCCAGTCCAGCCGCCAGCCGCCCTCGCTCTGCGCCAGGTGCTCGGCGAGCCACGGAAGCAGCTCGCGCAATTCCTCTTCCAGTCCCCACGGCGGGTTGGCGATGGCCAGGCCGGAACCGTTGAGGCGTTGCGCCTCGTCGGCCGGGTGCACCAGCAGCTCGACGCGCAGCAGCTTGGGCGCGCCGCTCTGCTGCAGGTCGCGGTAGAAGCGCTTGAGCTGGCGCTCGTCCTTGATCGGATACCAGATCGCGACGATGGCCTGGCGCATGCGCGCAATGGCTTCCTGCAGCGCCTGGGCGCAACGCTGCAGTTCGTCGGCCTTCTCGAACGGTGGATCGATCAGCATCAGCACGCGCTTCTCGCGGGTCGGCAGCAGCGCCCGCGGCACGTGCCAGCCCTCGCCCAGGTGCACCGCCACGCGGCGGTCGCCGGCCATGTTTTCCTTGAGCAGGCGCCCGTCTTCGGGGTGCTTTTCGTTCAGTTGCAGGCGATCCTGCGGGCGGCTCAGGCGCCGCGCCAGCTCCGGCGAGCCCGGGTAGTAGCGCAGCGTGCCCGCCGGGTTCAGCGCGGCGATGGTGGCGCGATAGTCGGCCATCGCCGCCGGCATCGGCGTGTCCCACAGGCGACCGATGCCGGCCAACCACTCGCCGGTCCGACTGGCGGCGTCGCCCTGCAGGTCGTACAGGCCGATGCCGGCGTGGCTGTCAACGTAGGCGAAGGGCGCTTCCTTGCGCGACAGAGCGGCGATGATCCTGGCCAGGATCAGGTGCTTGAGCACGTCGGCATGGTTGCCGGCATGGAAGGCGTGGCGGTAGTTCATCGGAGGTCCTCGGATCAGGCGGCGAATTCTACCGCCCCGGCAGTGGCTTTTGCGCCTCCATCACGCTTGTGCATGGTGCTGGTCGAGGCGCATCCGCGGGCCCAGACTGGCCCGATCCAACCGGAGGTACCCATGTCCGAGACCCTGCTCAGTTCCCGCAACCTGGCTTTCGAGCTCTACGAAGTGCTCGATGCCGAAGCCCTGACCCAGCGCGAGCGCTTCGCCGAGCACAGCCGCGAGACCTTCGACGCCGCCATCGGCACCGCGCGCAACATCGCCGAGAAGTTCTTCGCCCCGCACAACCGCAAGGGCGACGAGAACGAGCCGGAATACATCGACGGCGCGGCGAAGCTGATTCCCGAGGTCAAGCCGGCGGTCGATGCCTTCCTCGAGGCTGGCTTCCTGAACGCCGCGCGCAGCTTCGAGCAGGGCGGCATGCAGTTGCCGACGCTGCTGTCCCAGGCCTGCTTCGCGCATTTCCAGGCCGCCAACGCGGCGACCACGTCCTATCCGTTCCTGACCATGGGCGCGGCCAACCTGATCGAGAGCTTTGGCAGCGAGGAGCAGAAGCGGCGCTTCCTGGAGCCAATGATCGAGGGGCGCTTCTTCGGCACCATGGCGCTTACCGAGCCACATGCCGGCTCGTCGCTGTCGGACATCCGCACCCGCGCGGAGCCGGCCGGCGACGGCAGCTACCGGATCAAGGGCAACAAGATCTTCATTTCCGGTGGCGACCATCCGCTTTCGGAAAACATCGTGCACATGGTGCTGGCCAAGCTGCCGGACGCGCCACCGGGGGTGAAGGGCATCTCGCTGTTCATCGTGCCGAAGTTCCTCGTCGCGGACGACGGCTCGCTGGGCGAGCGCAACGACGTGGCGCTGGCCGGGCTGTTCCACAAGATGGGCTGGCGCGGCACCACCTCGACGGCGCTGAACTTCGGCGACAACGGCGCCTGCGTCGGCTACCTGGTCGGCAAGCCGCACGCCGGGCTGTCCTACATGTTCCAGATGATGAACGAGGCGCGCATCGGCGTCGGCATGGGCGCGGTGATGCTCGGCTACGCCGGCTACCTGTATTCGCTGGACTACGCCCGCGAGCGCCCCCAGGGCCGCCTGCCCGACGGCAAGGACCCGAGCAGCGCCCAGGTGGCGATCATCGAGCACGCCGACGTGCGCCGCATGCTGCTGACCCAGAAGGCCTACGTCGAGGGCGCCTTCGACCTCGGCCTGTACGCCGCGCGCCTGTTCGACGACACCCAGACCCTCGCCACCGAGGAAGAGCGCAAGCAGGCCCACGAGCTGCTTGACCTGCTCACCCCCATCGTCAAGTCCTGGCCTTCAGAGTTCTGCCTGAAGGCCAACGAGCTGGCGGTGCAGATCCTCGGCGGCCACGGCTACACCCGCGACTACCCGGTGGAGCAGTACTACCGCGACAACCGCCTCAACCCCATCCATGAAGGCACCCACGGCATCCAGTCGCTCGACCTGCTGGGGCGCAAGGTGGCGCAGAACAACGGCGCCGGCCTCAAGCAACTGACCCGCCTGATCGGCGACTGCTGCCAGCGCGCCGCCGAGTACGAATCGCTCAACGCGCTGCGTCAGCCGCTGGAACAGCTGCTGCAGCGCCTGTCGACGGTCACCCTGGCGCTGCTCGGCGACCTGATGCAGGGCAAGGTCAACCAGGCGCTGGCCAACTCGGCGCTTTACCTCAACGTGTTCGGCCATGCGGTGATCGGCTGGCGCTGGCTGGAACAGGCGATCCGCGCCGAGCAGGGCCTGGCCCGCGGCAACCCGGCGGATGTGGACTTCTACCGGGGCAAACTGCAGGCTGCGCGTTACTTCCTGACCTGGGAAGTGCCGGGCTGCAACCAGGCGCTGACGCTCCTCGAAGCCCGCGACGACACCTGCTTGGGCATGCAGGAGACCTGGTTCTAGCCAGCGCGAGCCCGCACCCAGAACGTCCCGCCCGGCGGGACGTTTTCCCCCTTCGGCGATGCACCTCGCCCCTCTCCGCCGCCCGCCTGGAAAACGCCGGACATTTTTTGACAGCGGCGCAAAACCTCAGGTTAGAATCCCTGGCATGCGACCTGCATAGAAAGGTCGGACCGTGCTCGTTCGAGGCGGTCGTTTTCGCCCGCCTGAGGAGTAGCCGTACGTGGATGCCATCACCATCAACAGCCTGTTCCTGATCGGCGCGTTGCTGGTGGGTGCGAGCATTCTGGTCAGCTCGCTGTCCTCGCGCCTGGGCATCCCGATCCTGGTGATCATCCTCGCGGTCGGCATGCTCGCCGGCATCGACGGTCCCGGCGGCATCGGCTTCTCCAACTATCCGATGGCCTACCTAGTGGGCAACCTGGCGCTGGCGATCATCCTCCTCGACGGCGGCCTGCGCACCCGTGTGTCCAGCTTCCGCGTGGCGCTCTGGCCGGCGTTGTCGATGGCCACGGTGGGCGTGTTGATCACCACCGGGCTGACCGGCATGGCCGCCGCCTGGCTGTTCGACCTGAACCTGATCCAGGGCCTGTTGATCGGCGCCATCGTCGGCTCCACGGATGCTGCCGCGGTGTTCTCGCTGCTCGGCGGCAAGGGCCTCAACGAACGGGTCAACGCCACCCTGGAGATCGAATCCGGCAGCAACGACCCGATGGCGGTGTTCCTCACCGTGACCCTGATCGACATGCTCGCCAAGGGCCAGACCGGCGTCGACATCGGCTTCCTCGGCCACTTGCTCAGCGAATTCGGCATCGGCGCGCTGCTCGGCCTCGGCGGCGGCTGGCTGCTGCTGCAGATGATCAACCGTATCCACCTCGCCCACGGGCTCTACCCGCTGCTGGTCATCAGCGGCGGGCTGATGATCTTCGCCCTGACCAATACCCTGCACGGCAGCGGCATCCTCGCCGTCTACCTTTGCGGCCTGGTGCTCGGCAACCGCCCGATCCGTTCGCGCCACAGCATCCTGCACATGCTCGACGGCATGGCCTGGCTGGCGCAGATCGGCATGTTCCTGGTCCTGGGCCTGCTGGTCACGCCGCACGACCTGCTGCCGATCGCGATCCCGGCGCTGGGACTGGCGCTGTGGATGATCCTGATCGCGCGGCCGCTGTCGGTGCTGGTCGGGCTGTGGCCGTTCCGCGCCTTCCACGACCGCGAGAAAGCCTTCATCGCCTGGGTCGGCCTGCGCGGCGCGGTGCCGATCATCCTTGCGGTGTTCCCGCTGATGGCCGGGCTGCCGCACGCCCAGATGTACTTCAATCTGGCGTTCTTCATCGTCCTGGTGTCGCTGCTGGTGCAGGGCACCAGCCTGCCGTGGGCCGCCAAGCTGCTGCGCGTCACGGTACCGCCGGCACCCGCGCCGATCTCCCGCGCCGGGCTGGAAGTGCATCCGACCAGCGAGTGGGAGCTGTTCGTCTATCGCCTCGGCGCGGAGAAATGGTGCATCGGCGCCGCCCTGCGCGAGCTGAAGATGCCCGAGGACACGCGCATCGCCGCCCTGTTCCGCGGCACCGACCTGCTTCACCCGTCCGGCAGCACCACGCTGGAAGCCGGCGACATCCTTTGCGTGATCGGCCACGACCGCGACCTGCCGGCGCTCGGCAAGCTGTTCAGCCAGGCGCCCAAGCGCGGCCAGGACCTGCGCTTCTTCGGCGACTTCGTGCTCGAGGCCGACGCCGAGCTGGGCGCCATCGGCGCGCTCTACGGCCTGCAACTGGACGATCTCGACGGCAGCCAGCCGTTGGGCCGCTTCATCGCCCGGCAGATCGGCGGCGAACCGGTCGTCGGCGACCAGGTGGAATGGAAGGGCCTGACCTGGACCGTCGCCAGCATGGACGGCAACCGCATCGGCAAGGTCGGCGTCAGGTTTCCCGAGGGCGGCCGACCGGGGCCGGGGCTGTTCCTCTAGCCCGAAGCGGCGCGCGGGTCATCGCAAGCGGCTGAGGCTATTGGTCGCGACGGCCTGTTAAACTCGCCGTCTTTCCAGCCGCACGAATGCCGCCATGTCCTTTCTGCGTTGCCTGCCTTTCGCCCTCCTGCTCGGTTTCTGCCTGAGCGTTTCACCCTCTTATGCCGAACCACCGTCGCGCGATGCCGTGCAGCAGAGCCTCGACGGCCTGGCCCAGCGCAAGCTCGCCGAGGCCGACCAGGCCGCGGTGCAGCAGGCCCTCGAACGCACCCTGAGTCTGCTCGACCAGCGCGCCACGACCCAGCAGGCCCTGGCCAGCCTCAAGCAGCAGCTCGCCGAAGCGCCACGCCTGATCGCCACATCTCAGCACCAGCTGGCGCAGCTCAAGGCCAGCACGCCGGTGGACATCGCCAGGCGCTACGCCGCGAGCAAGGTGCCGGAGATCGAGCAACTGATCGCCGAGCGCAGCAACCAATTGAACGAGTGGCAGAAGGCGAGCACCGCCGCCAACAGCCTGATCATCACCTCGCAGACCCGCCCCGAGCGCGCGCAGACGGAGATCAGCAGCAACCAGACGCGCAGCCAGGAAATCAGCAGTGCGCTGAAAACCGGCAAGCTGGACGGCAAGCCGCTGATCCCCGAAAGCCGCGGCATGCTCGAAGCGGAACTGGCGCAGCTCGACGTGCAGACCCAGCTGCGCCGCCAGGAGATGGCCGGCAACAGCCTGCTGCAGGACCTCGGCAACGCCCAGCGCGACCTCCTGCAGGAGCGCATCGCGCGGCTGGAGAAGGAAATCCTCGACCTCCAGCAACTGATCAGCGATAAGCGCCGCGAACAGTCCGAGCAGACCGTCGCGGCCCAGTCGGCGGAAGCGCAGAAGCTCAGCCCGGACAGCCTGCTGGCCCAGGAAAGCAGCGAAAACCTGCAGCTCTCCGATTACCTGCTCAAGGCCACCGACCGCCTCAGCGAGCTGAACCGCCTGAACCTGGAGGCCCGGCAGAAACTGGACAACCTGACTCAGGCCGACCAGGCGCTGGAAGAGCAAATCAACGTGCTCAAGGGCAGCCTGCTGCTGTCGAAGATTCTTTACCAGCAGCAGCAGGCGCTGCCGAAGGTGAAGACCGACAGCAACCTCGCCGACGAGATCGCCGACCTGCGCCTGTACCAGTTCGAGCTCAGCCAGCGCCGCGAAAAACTCGGCCGCCCCAGCGAATACGTCGACCGGCTGCTCGCCGCGCAGCCGCCGGAGCAGGTCACTCCCGAGCTGCGCCAGTCGTTGCAGGGCATCGCCGACACCCGCGCCGAGCTGCTCGCCCAGCTCAACACGGAGCTCAACTCGCTGCTCAGCGAGTCGATCAACCTGCAGCTCAACCAGAAGCAGCTGCAGGACACCGCCAAGAGCCTGCGCGCCACGCTCGAAGAGCAAATGTTCTGGATTCCCAGCAACCAGCCGCTGGGGCTGGACTGGCTGCGCCTGGCGCCGTCCTACCTGGAGAGCCAGGTGGCGCGGGTGCCGTGGAGTTCGCTGACCCAGGAGCTGCTGGCCGGCCTCGGCAGCCGCCCGTGGGTGTTCATTCCGCTGCTGCTGGGCATCGGCGTGCTGCTCTGGCGACGCCGTTTCATCCACCAGAAGCTGCAGAAGCTGCACGGCGACATCGGCCACTACAAGAACGACAGCCAGCTGCACACGCCGCTGGCGGTGTTCCTCTACATTCTCCTGGCGCTGCCCGGCAGCCTGTTCCTGATGCTCTGCGGGCTGGCGCTGCGTTATGACGCGCGCGGCCAGAACGCCGCCCTGGGCTCGGCGCTGATCCAGATGGCCGAGGCCTGGCTGGTGTTCTACACCGCCTACCGGGTGCTCGACAGCGGCGGCCTGGCCGAGCTGCATTTCCGCTGGGCGCGCCGCCAGGTGTCGTTCCTGCGGGCGCAGATGCGCAAGCTCGGCTTCGTGGTGATGGCGTTGCTGGCGGTGGTGAGCATCGCCGAGGTGCAGCCCGAGACCCTCGCCGAGGACGTCATCGGGATCGTCGTGGTGCTGGTCTGCTACGCGCTGATGGCCTGGCTGCTGGGCAAGACGCTGCTCAGCGGGCCGCGCAAGAAGGCGGTCAACCTGATCATCGGCGTGGCCATCATCGCCCTGCCGATCGCGCTGATCCTCGCGGTCGGCTTCGGCTACTACTACACCGCGCTGCGCCTGTCCGACCGCCTGATCGACACGCTTTACCTGGTGATGATCTGGATCCTGTTGGAAGCCATGTCGGTGCGCTGGCTGTCGGTGGCGGCGCGGCGCCTGGCCTACCAGCGAGCATTCGCGAAGCGCCAGACGCAGGTGAAGGAAGGGCCGGAAGGGCAGGAACTGCAGGAGGAGCCGAACCTCGACATCGAGCAGATCAACCAGCAGTCGCTGCGCTTGATCCGGCTGGCACTGCTGGGCCTGTTCCTGGTGGCGTTGTACTGGGTCTGGGCGGACCTCATCGGGGTCTTCGCGTATCTCGACAACGTCACCTTGTACACCTACACCAGCGGCACCGGCGCAACGGCTACGCAGACCCCCATCAGCCTGCTCAATCTGCTCAGCGCCCTGCTCATCGTCGCGGTCACCCTGGCGCTGGCGCGCAACCTGCCGGGCCTGCTGGAGGTACTGGTCCTTTCGCGCCTGAGCCTGGCGCAGGGCAGCGCCTACGCGATGACCACGCTACTGTCCTATGTGATTACCGGGGCCGGCCTCGTGGTCGGGCTCTCGACCCTCGGGGTCAGCTGGGACAAGCTGCAATGGCTGGTTGCGGCGCTGTCCGTAGGACTGGGCTTCGGCATGCAGGAAATCTTCGCCAACTTCATCTCCGGCCTGATCATCCTCTTCGAGCGCCCGGTACGGATCGGCGATCTGGTCACCGTCGGCGGCGTCACCGGCTCGGTCAACCGCATCCAGATCCGCGCCACTCACATCACCGACGCCGACAAGAAAGTGGTGATCGTGCCGAACAAGACTTTCGTCACCAGCCAGCTGATCAACTGGACGCTCACCGACACCGTGACGCGCCTGGTCCTCAAGGTCGGCGTCGGCTACGGTTCGGACCTCGAGCTGGTTCGCCGGCTGCTCTACCAGGCGGCCAACGAGAACGCCCGGGTGATGCGCGATCCTGAACCGCTGGTGCTGTTCCAGGTGTTCGGCGAAAGCACCCTGGATCACGACCTGATCATCCACGTTCGCGAACTCGGCGATCGCGGCCGCGCCACCGACGAGATCAACCGGAGGATTTTCCAGCTGTTCAACGAAAACGGCATCGAGATCGCGTTCCGTCAGGTCGATGTGTTCGTCAAGAACAGCGAAGGCCAGGAAGCCCAGGTCGAACGCAACGCGATCGTCACCGGAGCAGCCGCCGCCGGCGCAGATGCCAGCGTGCCGAAGCCACCAGTGGTGCCCTAACGGCACAGCGGTGCGATCTCGGCGAAATCGGGCGGGGGCGCTGGTACGGGCCGAACGGCACCCCTTGGCAGCGTTCAAACCCAGTATGTCCGAGATGCGGAGAACACCTTGAAAAGCCTAGACACACTGCAGTTCGATAACCGCTTCGCCCGCCTGGGCGACAGCTTCTCCACCGCCGTGCTGCCCGAACCCATCGCCGAACCGCGTTTGGTGGTGGCCAGCGCGTCGGCCATGGCGCTACTCGACCTCGACCCGGCCGAGAGCGAACGTCCCGAATTCGCCGAAATCTTCGCCGGCCACATGCTCTGGTCCGACGCCGAACCGCGGGCGATGGTTTATTCCGGGCACCAGTTCGGCTCCTACAACCCGCGCCTGGGCGACGGCCGCGGCCTGTTGCTGGGCGAGGTGGTCAACGCCGCCGGGGAGCACTGGGACCTGCACCTCAAGGGCGCAGGGCAGACCCCCTATTCACGCAGCGGCGACGGCCGCGCGGTGCTGCGCAGTTCGATCCGCGAATTCCTCGCCAGCGAACACCTGCATGCGCTGGGCATCCCCAGCTCGCGGGCGCTGTGCGTGACCGGCTCGAGCACGCTGGTCTATCGCGAGACCGAGGAACGCGCCGCCATGCTGCTGCGCATGGCGCCCAGCCACGTGCGCTTCGGCAGCTTCGAGTACCTCTACTACACGCGCCAGCACGACGCCCTGGGGCAGCTCGCCGAGCACGTCCTGCGCGAGCATTACCCGCACTGCCTGGAGTCGCCCGAGCCGCACGCGGCCCTGTTCCGCGAGGTGCTGGAGCGCAACGCCGAGCTGATCGCCCGCTGGCAGGCCTACGGGTTCTGCCACGGGGTGATGAACACCGACAACATGTCGATCCTCGGCATCACCTTCGACTTCGGCCCCTACGCCTTTCTCGACGATTTCGACGCGCACTTCATCTGCAACCACTCCGACGACAGCGGCCGCTACTCCTTCAGCAACCAGGTGCCCATCGCGCACTGGAACCTCTCCGCGCTGGCCCAGGCGCTGACCCCGTTCGTCAGCGTGGAAATCCTGCGCGAGACGCTGACCCTTTTCCTGCCGCTGTACCAGGCGCACTACCTCGACCTGATGCGCCGTCGCCTGGGCCTGCAGCAGGCGGAGGAGGCCGATGGCGAACTCATCGAGCGCCTGCTGCAACTGATGCAGGGCAGCGCCATCGACTACAGCCTGTTCTTCCGCCGCCTCGGCGACGACGCGCCGGAAACGGCCCTGGCCCGACTGCGCGACGATTTCGTCGACCTTGCCGGGTTCGATGCCTGGGCCGTGCGCTACCGCGCCCGCGTCGAGAATGAAGGCGGCGACCAGACCGCGCGCCGGCAGCGCATGCATGCGGTGAACCCGAAGTACATCCTGCGCAACTACCTGGCGCAGCGCGCCATCGAGGCTGCGGAAGCCGGCGACTACCGCGAAGTGCGCGAACTGCACGCGGTACTCGCCCGGCCCTTCGACGAACAACCCGGCAAGGAAGGTTTCGCCGAGCGTCCGCCGGAATGGGGCAAGCATCTGGAAATCAGTTGCTCGTCCTGAGCAGCTGAGCGTCCAACACCGCAGTTCCAAACAAAAGCACATATAACCCTGCCGAATCATTCTTAGACTCTCTAAGCAAAGCTCACTATCGTGGCGCCACCGGGTGGCCAACCACTCGCCCAGACGGCTTCTGCATTAGATGAAAATCCGCGATCTAGACCTTACCGCCAGCCCGATCAACAGCGAGCACCAGGCCCTCGGCCTGCCGCCGGTCGAGGACTACGTTTCCAACCCGATCAACCATCCCGTGCTGCGCGTCGCCATGTGGCTGGCGGTGGCCATCCTGGTCGGCCTGCTGAGCTTCCTCGCCTGGCGGCTGTTCTTCGGCGAACACCAGAGCAGTGGCCTGGAGATCATCGAGGGCGCGCTGAACAGCCCGCTGTTCTGGAGCGCGGTGGCGGTCGGCTTCCTGGCCCAGGCCATCGATGGCGCGCTGGGCATGGCCTACGGCATCACCGCGACCACCTTCCTGCTGAGTGCCGGTGCCTCGCCCGCCGCGGCCAGCGCCAGCGTGCACATCGCCGAGGTCTTCACCACCGGCCTGTCCGGGATCTCCCACGTCAAGCTGGGCAACGTCAACAAGTCGCTGTTCCTGCGCCTGCTCGTGCCGGGAATGATCGGTGCCGTGCTCGGCGCGGTGGTGATCACCCAGTTCGACGGCAAGGTGCTCAAGCCCTTCATCTCCGCCTACCTGCTGCTGATGGGCCTGTACATCCTGGCCAAGGCGTTCCGCCACGTGCTGCAGAAGCGCCAGCCAAAGCACATCGCCAAGCTGGCGCTGTTCGGCGGTTTCGTCGATGCGGCGGGCGGTGGCGGCTGGGGCCCGGTGGTGACCACCACCCTGATCGGCTCCGGCAGCGACCCGCGCACCACCATCGGCTCGGTAAACTTCGCCGAGTTCTTCCTGACCATCGCCAGCGCCACCTCCTTCATCCTGCTCGCCGGTCAGCCGAGCACCTGGCTGCTGGTCGCCGGCCTGGTCTTCGGCGGCCTGTTCGCCGCGCCCTTCGCCGCGCTGCTGTGCAAAAGCCTGCCGGCGAAGACCCTGCTGATGCTGATCGGCAGCCTGATCACCCTGATCAGCGCCTACAACATCTACAACGCGCTGGTTGGTTGATCGCGGCATAACCTTAGGCGCAAACGGTTTAGCCGGGCGCGGCGGGACGCATTGACCCGCCGCCGTTCCAGTCGACATGCTCAGGGCCTTCCCTGCCACGATGGAACGCCTCGCACATGAAACTGGAAACCCTCGCCATTCACGCCGGCTACAGCCCCGACCCGACCACCAAGGCGGTGGCCGTGCCGATCTACCAGACCAGCTCCTACGCCTTCGACGACACGCAGCACGGCGCCGACCTGTTCGACCTGAAGGTCGCCGGCAACATCTACACGCGGATCATGAACCCCACCAGCGACGTGCTGGAAAAGCGCGTGGCGGCGCTGGAGGGCGGTGTCGGCGCGCTGGCCGTGGCGTCCGGCGCGGCGGCCATCACCTACGCGATCCAGACCCTCGCCGAGGTCGGCGACAACATCGTCTCGGTGGCCAAGCTGTACGGCGGCACCTACAACCTGTTCGCCCATACCCTTCCGCGCTTCGGCATCGAGACCCGCTTCGCCCCGCACGACGACATCGCCGCCCTGGAAACGCTGATCGACGGGCGCACCAAGGCGGTGTTCTGCGAATCCATCGGCAACCCGGCCGGCAACATCGTCGACCTGCAGGCACTGGCCGATGCCGCGCATCGCCATGGCGTGCCGCTGATCGTCGACAACACCGTTGCCACCCCGGTGCTCTGCCGGCCGTTCGAGCACGGCGCCGACATCGTCGTGCACTCGCTGACCAAGTACATCGGCGGCCATGGCAACTCCATCGGCGGCATCGTCGTCGACTCCGGCAAATTCCCCTGGGCGCAGCACCGCGAGCGTTTCCCGCTGCTCAATACGCCCGATCCGTCCTACCACGGCGTCACCTACACCGAGGCCTTCGGCCCCGCCGCCTTCATCGGCCGTTGCCGCGTGGTGCCGCTGCGCAACACCGGCGCCGCGCTGTCGCCGTTCAACGCTTTCCTCATCCTGCAGGGCCTGGAAACCCTGGGCCTGCGCATGGAACGGCACACCGCGAACGCGCTGAAGGTCGCCGAATACCTGCGCGATCATCCACAGGTGCGCTGGGTGAAGTACGCCGGCCTGGCGGATCACCCGGAGCACGAACTGGCGCAACGCTACGTCGCAGGCAAACCGGCGGGCATCCTGTCCTTCGGCATCGAGGGCGGCCAGGCCGCCGGCGCGCGCTTCATCGATGCGCTGCAACTGGTGGTGCGTCTGGTGAACATCGGCGATGCCAAGTCGCTGGCCTGCCACCCCGCGTCCACCACCCACCGCCAACTCGACGACGCCGAACTGGAGAAGGCCGGCGTGCCGCGCGACATGATCCGACTGTCGATCGGCATCGAGCACATCGACGACATCCTCGCCGACATCGGGCAGGCGCTGGCTGCGGCGCGCGGCTGACCGGCCGCCTTGACTTCCCGGCCCGCGGCTCCACATTAGGATCACCATCCTTCGACGGAGCCGCGGCATGTCCGACGCCCTTCTCGTTCCCTGCGCGCACTGCGCCGGGCTCAACCGCATACCGGCAGCGCGCCTGGGCGAGACGCCGAAGTGCGGCCACTGCAAGGCCGAGGTGCTCAGCGCCACCCCCTTCGAACTGAACCAGGCCAATTTCGACCGGCAGACCAAGGGCGATTTGCCCTTGCTGGTGGACGTCTGGGCCGACTGGTGCGGGCCGTGCAAGGCCTTCGCCCCGGTGTTCCAGCAGGCCGCCGCGCAACTGCGTGGGCGTTGCCGGCTGGGCAAGCTGGACAGCGAAGCCAACCGCGAGCTGTCGGCGCGCCTGGGCATCCGTTCGATCCCCAGCCTGATCCTCTACCGCGACGGCCGCGAGAGCGCGCGCCAGAGCGGCGCCATGCCGCTGCCGCAACTGCTCGCCTGGCTGAACGGCCAGGGACTCTGAGCGCATCGGTCAGTGGCGCCGAGCGCGGCGATCATTGCCGCGTCAGCGCCGCCGGCTAGGCTAGGGACCTTACCGAAGGAGTCCGCCATGCCCGTGCCCGCCGAGATCGCCCGCCAGCTCACCGAGGAAAAGATCGCCTTCGTCCAGCGCATGGGCCTCAAGGCCGAGGTGCTGGAGCCCGGCTTCGTGCGCCTGCTGGCGCCGCTGGCCGGCAACCAGAACCACATCGGCAGCCTGTACGCCGGTGCCCTCTTCACCCTCGCGGAAATGCCCGGCGGCGCACTCTTTCTCACCAGCTTCGACAGCCAGCGCTTCTACCCGGTGGTGAAGGAGATGAACCTGCGTTTCCGCCGCCCGGCCACCGGCGACATCCGCGTGGAGGCGCGTCTGGACGCCGCCGAGATCCAGCGCATCCAGGAAGAGGCGACGCGCGCCGGCAAGGCCGAGTACCGGCTGGAGCTGCAGCTCACCGACGCCTCGGGCGCAGTGGTGGCCGAGAGCAGCGCGCTCTACCAGTTGCGCGCCCACTCGCGCTGACGCGCTCAGCCGCTGGCTTCGAGCAACTGGTGCAGCTCGACGAACTGCCGGGTCAGCTTGTGCGTGGGGTCGAGATGGATCAGCGGCGTACAGGCCTCGTGCGACTCGCGCATCTTCACCGAGGCACCGAGATAGACCGGCAGCACCGGCAGACCTTCGCCGATCATCTCGTCGAGCACCCGCTGCGGCAGCGCCGCCCGCGCCTGGAACTGGTTGACCACGATGCCTTCCACCGTCAGGCCGGGGTTGTGGTCGTCGCGAATCTCCTCGATCTCGCGCAGCAACCCGTACAGCGCCTGGCGCGAGAAGCTGTCGCAGTCGAAGGGGATCAGGCAGCGCTCGGCGGCGATCAGCGCGGACACCGTGTAGAAATTCAGCGCCGGCGGCGTATCCAGGTAGATCCGCTCGTAGTCCTCGTCGAGTGAATCGAGCAGCTTGCGCAGCTTGTTGATCTTGTGTTTCGCCTCCAGCTTGGGCTGCAGGTCGGCAAGCTCCGCGGTGGCGGTGATCACGTGCAGGTTGTCGAACGGCGTCTCGTAGATGTCCACCTTGCCGTTCTTGGCGATCGGCCCGGACGAGAGGATCTGCGTGAAGAAGTCGGCGATCCCCAGCGGGATTTCGTCGCCGGCCAGCCCGGTGAGGTAATGGGTGGAGTTGCCCTGGGTGTCGAGGTCCACCAGCAACGTGCGATAACCCTCGGCCGCGGCGACCGCCGCCAGGTTGCAGGCGATGCTCGACTTGCCTACCCCGCCCTTCTGATTGAACACCACGCGCCGCATGCGAAACCTCCGGAAATGGAACCCGCTGCTCACTCTACGCCGCGAAGATGACGATAAGACGACAGCGCGCGGGCCGCGGATCGCCGCGTTTCGATGAGCGGCGATCACTCTACCGCCCGCCTTTTGTATAAAGGATCGATTAGAACGCCAGTGACCCGGAAGGTTGCGCGGCGTCACATTCGACTCTGTAACAATGTTTGCCTGTAGCGGATGGCGCCGGGATAATCCGCCCGCGCGTGGTCTGGACAGTTTCACACCAACCCGTTTCAGGAAGACGCACCTCGCAATGGACACCCGTACAAGCGGGAACGAGCGCTTTGACGTGATTCAATTCAGCATCGATCAATGGAGAGCATGGGCCCCCGGCCTGGATGACGCGGACGCCTGGACGCGCTGGAGCCTGGCCCCCGGCTGTGTCGGCGGCGACCCGGCGGCCGTGCCTGCGGTCGATTTCCTGCCCGCGATGCAGCGTCGGCGCATGAGTCGGCTGGCGCGAATGACCTTCCAGGTAGCCTGGCCGCTGGCCGAAGGCCAGGCGCCGATGCCGATGGTGTTTGCCTCCCGGCATGGCGAGACGCCGCGCACCTTCGCCCTGCTCAGCGAACTGGCCGAGCGGCAGCCGCTGTCACCCACCCAGTTCAGCCTCTCGGTGCACAACGCGATCATCGGCCTGTGGTCGATCCTGCGCGGCGACGACAGCGAGATGACCGCCATCGCTGCCGAAGGCGACGGCCTGGAGCATGCCCTGCTCGAAGCCGCCGGGCTGCTTGCCGAGGGCGAGCCGCAGGTGCTGCTGGTGATCGCCGAGGACCGCCCGCCGGAGGCCTACGCCCCCTGGATCGACGACGTGCCCTTCCCCTATGCCGTGGCCCTGAGGCTGCGCCGCGGCGCGCAGTGGTCGCTTACCTGCGACACGCCCAGCGCCGACGCAACCGCCTGCCGGTGGCCGCATGCGCTGAATGTCCTGCTCACCCTGCTGCAAGGCAAAAGCCTGTGCAGCAACCACTGGAAGAGCCGCGCATGGACCTGGCGACGCAATCCGTGAAGGCGCACGGCAGCGCGCCCTATGCCTGGCGGCTGATCGCCACGGGCCTAAGCTTCGTGCTATTCGGAGTCGGCGGGCTGTGCCTGAGGCTGCTGATCTTCCCGCTGCTGAGCCTGCTTCCCGGCGACGCGGCCCGGCGCCGCCAGCGGGCACGCGCCACCGTCAGCCGGCTGTTCTGGCTGTTCGTCCAGTTCATGTACCGCAGCGGCGTGCTCACCTACGAGATCGAAGGCGTGCAGCGCCTCGGCCAGCCCGGCCAGTTGATCATCGCCAATCACCCGTCGCTGATCGACGTGGTGGTACTGATCGCCTGCATCCGCGATGCGAACTGCGTCGTCAAGCAGAGCCTGTGGAACAACCCGTTCACCCGCGGTCCGGTGCGCGCCGCGGGCTACATCAGCAACAGCGGCAGCATGGACATGCTCGACGAGGCGGCCGGGGCGCTGCGCTCGGGTCAGACGCTGATCGTCTTCCCCGAAGGCACCCGCACCACACCCGGTCGTGCCCCGGAGTTCCACCGTGGCGCCGCGGCGATCGCCCTGCGCGGTGCCCGCATCGTCACGCCCGTGGTGATCAGCGTCACGCCGACGACCCTGACCAAGGCCGAGCCCTGGTACAGCATTCCCTCGCGGCGCTTCCACTTCCGCCTGCACGTCGGCGCGGACATCGATCCGCAACGCTTCGCCGAACAGGACTCCGCGCCCATCGCTTCGCGCAAACTCAACGATCATCTGCATCACTACTTCATGAAGGAGCTCGCCGAAGATGAGCCAACTGGAAACTGACATCAAAAACCTGATCATCGAGGCCCTTGGCCTCGAAGACATGGGCCCGGACGACATCGACAGCGAACAACCGCTGTTCGGCGACGGCCTCGGCCTCGACTCGGTGGACGCCCTGGAACTGGGCCTGGCCATCCAGAAGCGTTTCGGCATCAAGATCGACGCCGAAGCCAAGGACACCCGCACGCATTTCGCCAACGTGGCCCGCCTGGCGGCTTACGTCAGCGCGAGCAAAGCGGCCTGAAGGAACGACCCATGCAGAATCGCGATGAAATCTTTGCCACCCTGCGCGACGCGTTGGTCGAGCTGTTCGAGCTGGAACCCGAGCGGATCACGCCGGAGGCCAACCTCTATCAGGACCTGGAAATCGACAGCATCGATGCGGTCGACCTGATCGACCACCTGAAGCGGCAGACCGGCAAGAAGATTGCCGCCGAGGACTTCAAGGCGGTGCGCACAGTGGCCGACGTGGTCGAGGCGATGCACAAGATGCAGGACGCCGCTTGAGTCGACTGATCGCGCTGGGATTGCTGCTGGCCGGGTTGGCCTATCCGTTCGCCGTCTATTACGGCCTCGGGCATCTGTCACCGCAGTTCTTCGCCATCCTGCTCGGCAGCCTCTGGCTGGCGCGCATGCTGTGCAGCGCCGAACGCCCGGGCAACCGCTGGCTGGCGCTGGGCGCGCTGGCCTTCTGCGTGCTGCTCGGCGTGGTCGGCGACGCGCACCTGCTGCGCTGGTACCCGGTGCTGATCAGCCTGATGCTGCTGGCGCTGTTCGGCCTGAGCCTCAGGTACGGCCCGCCGCTGGTCGAGCGCCTGGCACGCCTGCGCGAGCCGGAACTGCCAGCCGTGGCGATCCGCTACACGCGCCAGGTCACCGTGGTCTGGGCGATCTTCTTCCTCTGCAACGGGCTGCTCGCCGCCGCGCTGACGCTGTGGGCGCCGCTGAGCTGGTGGACGCTCTACAACGGGCTGCTCTCCTACCTGCTCATGGGCCTGCTGTTCATCGGCGAATGGCTGTTGCGCCAACGCGTGAGGGCGAGCGCATGACACCGTTGCACCGCCTGTTGCTGGAATCGCCCGGCCCGCGCGCGCTGAGCCTGGCGCCGGCCCTCGAGCACGCCGAATTCCGCCAGCGCGCCCTGTGCCTGGCGGCCGCCCTGCAACGCCGCGGCGTGCGCCGCCTGGCCCTGCACCTGGAAGACGCCGCCGAGCTGGCCATCGCGCTGTTCGGCGCCTGGCGCGCCGGTGTCGAGGTGGTCCTGCCCGCCGACCTGCAACCGGGCAATCGCCAGCGCCTGGCGCCGAAGGTCGACCTCTGGCTGACCGACCAGCCTGGCGACACGCGCCTCGACGCGCCGCAGGACGAGCCGCTGGCCGCCGCGGAACTGGACCTGGACGCCTGCCGCCTGACGCTGAGCACCTCCGGTTCCAGCGGCAAACCTAAGCTGATCAGCAAGTCGCTGCGCCAGTTGGCCAACGAAGTCGACGCGCTCGAAGCGCTGTGGGGCGCCGAGCTGGGCGCCGCCACGCTGATCGGCAGCGTCGCCGCACAACACATCTACGGGCTGCTGTTCCGCGTGCTCTGGCCGCTGGCCGCGGGGCGCACCTTCCTGCGCCGCGCGCTGCCATTTCCCGAAGACATCCAGCTCGCCAGCCTGGGCCTCGCCGACGCCGGCGGGTTCGCCTGGGTCGCCAGCCCGGCGCTGCTCAAGCGCATGGGCGACAACCTCGACTGGCCCGCGCTGGGCCGCGTCAGCAAGGTATTTTCCTCCGGCGGCGCGCTGCCGGCCGAAGCCGCCCAGGAGTTGCAACGGCGTCTCGGCCAGTGGCCGACGGAAATCTACGGCAGTTCGGAAACCGGCGGCATCGCCTGGCGTCAGGGCGAGGGCCTGTGGCAGCCCTTCGCCGGAGTCGAACTGAGCCAGGATGACAGCGGCGCGTTGCGCATCGCCTCCAGTTACTTGCCGGCCGGCCATATCGAACAGTCGGCGGATGCCGTCAGGCTCGACGCCAGCGGTGGCTTCGAGCTGCTCGGTCGCCTCGATCGCATCGTCAAGCTGGAAGAAAAACGCATCTCCCTGCCGATGCTCGAAGGGGCGCTGGCCAGCCACGCCTGGGTCGCCGATTGCCGCCTCGGCGTGATCAGCGAAAACCGCGCCTATCTGGGCGCCCTGGTCGCCCTCAGCGATGCCGGGCTGCACGTCTTGCGCAACGAGGGCCGTCGCGCGCTGACCCAGGCGCTGCGTGCCCACCTCGGCGATCATTGCGAGGCGCTGGCGCTGCCGCGTCGCTGGCGGTTGTTGCGGCAACTGCCGCTGACCGCGCAGGGCAAGCTGCCGCAGGCGCAGGTCGATGCTCTGCTGCAGGCGCCGCGCACCCGGCAGCCGGAACGGGTCGAGGAACACGAAGTGGACGGCGAGTGGCGACTGCTGCTGGACGTGCCGCCGGACCTGGCGCACTTCAGCGGGCATTTCCCGCGCACCCCGGTGCTCCCCGGCGTGGTGCAGATCGACTGGGCGCTGAGCCTGGCCCGCGAGCTGCTCCAGCTGCCCCCGCGTTTCTGCGGTATGGAGGTGCTGAAGTTCCAGCAACTCGCGCGTCCCGGCGATCGACTGCAGCTGACGCTGCGCTTCGATGCCGAGCGCGGCAAGCTGCACTTCGCCTATCGCAACGGCGATGCGCCCTGCTCCTCCGGGCGCATCCTCCTCGGGCCGGCCAATGTTTAGGCCGTGCGCGGTGATCCCAGTGTACAACCACGAACACGCCCTGCCGCTGGTGTTGCAGGCGCTGCGCGAGGCCGGGCTGGCCTGCGTGATCGTCGACGACGCCTCCAGCGCGGCCTGCGCCGCAGCGATGGATCGCCTGGCCGACGCCGAGCAGGTCCACCTGGTGCGCCTGGCGACCAACCAGGGCAAGGGCGGCGCGGTGATGGCCGGCCTGCGCGAAGCCCGCCGCCTGGGCTTCAGCCATGCGCTGCAGGTGGATGCCGATGGCCAGCACGACCTCGGCGACGTCGCCGCCTTCCTCGCCGCCGCGGAGCAGGCGCCGCAGGCGCTGATCTGCGGCTACCCGCAGTACGACGCGAGCGTGCCGAAGAGCCGCCTCTACGCGCGCTATCTGACCCATGTCTGGGTCTGGATCAACAGCCTCTCGCTACGCATCCGCGACGGCATGTGCGGCTTCCGCGTCTACCCGCTGGAGCCGACCCTGGCGCTGATTGACTCGGCGCGGCTGGGCAGGCGGATGGATTTCGACCCGGAGATCCTCGTGCGCCTGGCCTGGCGCAACCAGCCGATGCGCTGGCTGCCGACCCGCGTGCACTACCCGCTCGACGGCCTGTCGCATTTCCGCCTGTGGCAGGACAACGCGCTGATCTCGAAAATGCACGCCAAGCTGTTCTTCGGCATGCTCGGCCGCGCGCCGCTGATCCTCTGGCGGCGGTGGCGGGCATGAATGACGCCGGCCAGCACTGGGCCGCGCAGGGCGAACGCGGCAGCTTACTGCTGATGCGCTTCACCGCCTGGGCCGCGCGCACCCTGGGCCGCCGGCTGATCGCGCCGCTGCTGTACGGCATCGTTTTCTATTTCTTCCTGTTCGGCCGCCGGGCGCGTCGCAGTGCCCGCGAATACCAGGACAACCTCGCCCAGTGGAGCGGAAAAGCCGGGCTGCGGCCAAACACGCGCTCGGTGTTCCGCCAGTTCCTCGCCTTCGCCGACAGCCTGCTCGACAAGCTCGACGTCTGGAACGGCAAGCTGGACATGCGCGACATCGAACTGCTGGACCCGGCCGGCCTGCGGCAGAAGACTTCTTCGGGCCAGCGCGGCCAGCTGCTGGTCGGCGCCCACCTGGGCAACCTCGAGGTATGCCGCGCGCTGGCCGAACTGGGCGAACAGGTGCGCATGAACGTGCTGGTGCACACCCGCCACGCCGAGCGCTTCAACCGCCTGCTCGGTGAGGCCGGTGCCAGCCGCCTGCGCCTGATTCAGGTCAGCGAGCTGGACCCGGCGATCATGCTGCAGCTGTCGGAGCGGCTGGACAACGGCGAATGGCTGGCCATCGCTGGCGACCGCGTGCCGTTGCACGGCGGCCGCCGCAGCCGGGTCGACTTCCTCGGCAAGCCGGCCGATTTTCCGCAGGGCCCGTGGCTGCTCGCCGGGCTGCTGCAATGCCCGGCGAGCCTGCTGTTCTGCATCAAGCAGCGCGGGCGCTACCGGATTCACCTGGAGCCCTTCGCCGAACGCATCCACTGGCGGCGCAACGACCGTCAGCAGGTGATCCGCGAGTGGACGCAGCGCTACGCCCTGCGCCTCGGTGAGCACTGCGCCCAGGCGCCGCTGCAATGGTTCAACTTCTATCCGTTCTGGAAATCGCATGACGACTGATCCCGTGGTGTTCGGCGAAAGCCATCTTTCCATCGAAGCACTGGTCGCCGTGGCCGAGCGCCGCGCACCGACGCGCCTGCAGGACGACGCCGCCTTCCGTGAGCGGATCGCTCGCGGGGCTCAGTTCCTCGACACTCTCCTCGACCGCGAAGGGGTCATCTACGGCGTCACCACCGGCTACGGCGACTCCTGCGTGGTGGCCGTGCCGCTGCAGCACGTCGAGGCGCTGCCGCAGCACCTGTTCACCTTCCACGGCTGTGGCCTGGGCAAGCTGCTCGACGCTCAGGCCACTCGCGCCGTGCTCGCCGCGCGCTTGCGTTCGCTGACCCACGGCATGTCCGGCGTGCGCCTGGAATTGCTCGAACGGCTGCAGGCGTTCCTCGCCGAGGACGTGCTGCCGCTGATTCCCGAAGAAGGCTCGGTGGGCGCCAGCGGCGATCTCACGCCGCTGTCCTACGTCGCCGCCGCCCTCGCCGGCGAACGCGACGTGCTCTGGCGCGGCGCCCGCCGCAACGCCGCCGAGGTCCATCGCGAACTCGGCTGGACGCCGCTGGTGCTGCGGCCCAAGGAAGCCCTGGCGCTGATGAACGGCACCGCGGTGATGACCGGCCTGGCCTGCCAGGCGTTCGTCCGCGCCGACTACCTGTTGCGCCTGGCCACGCGCATCACCGCGCTCAACGTGATCGCCCTGCAGGGCAACCCGGAACACTTCGACGAGCGCCTGTTCGCCGCCAAGCCGCACCCCGGCCAGGCCCAGGTCGCCGCCTGGCTGCGCGACGACCTGGCCATCGACGGCCCGACGCCGCCGCTGCATAGGCTGCAGGATCGCTACTCCATCCGCTGCGCGCCGCACGTGCTCGGCGTGCTCGCCGACAGCCTGGGCTGGCTGCGCCAGTTCATCGAGACCGAGCTGAACAGCGCCAACGACAACCCGATCATCGACGCCGAAGAAGAGCGCGTGCTGCACGGCGGGCATTTCTACGGCGGCCATATCGCCTTCGCCATGGACAGCCTGAAGAACCTCGTCGCCAACGTCGCCGACCTGCTCGACCGCCAGCTCGCGCTGCTGGTGGACACCCGCTACAACCACGGCCTGCCGAGCAACCTCTCCGGCGCGCCGGCGCACACCGCGATGATCAACCACGGCTTCAAGGCGGTGCAGATCGGCGCCAGCGCCTGGACCGCCGAGGCACTGAAGAACGGCATGCCGGCGAGCCTGTTCTCGCGCTCCACCGAATGCCACAACCAGGACAAGGTCAGCATGGGCACCATCGCCGCCCGCGACGCCCTGCGCAGCCTGGAGCTGAGCGAGCAGGTCGCCGCCGCGGCGCTGCTCGCCGCCAACCAAGGCGTCTGGCTGCGTGCCGGCCAGGCCGATTCGCGCGCGCTGCCGGCGGCGCTGGCGGCGATGCGCGAACAGCTCGCCAGCGACTTCGCGCCGGTGATCGAGGACCGCGCGCTGGAGACCGAGCTGCGCCTGTGCCTCACCCACATCCGCAACCGCCTCTGGGGGCTGTATGCGTAAGGACGGCGTACTGCAAAGCGAAATCGAGGTGCTGGTGCCGTTCTTCGACGTCGACTCGATGGACATCGTCTGGCACGGCCACTACGTCAAATACCTGGAAGTCGCCCGCTGCGCGCTGCTCGAGCGCATCGGCCACAACTACCAGCAGATGCGCGACGCCGGCTACGGCTGGCCGATCATCGACCTGCAGCTGCGCTACGTGCGGCCGGCGCGCTTCAACCAGCGCATCAGCGTGCGCGCCGACCTGGTCGAGTGGGAAAACCGCCTGAAGATCAACTACCTGATTCGCGACGTCGAAACCGGCGAACGCCTGACCCGCGCCAGCAGCGTGCAGGTGGCGGTCGAGATCGCCAGCCAGGAAATGCAACTCGCCTCGCCGGCGGTGTTGGTCGACGCCGTGCGCAGGGCGCTGGCATGAGACGCCTGCTGCTGGCGACCGCGTTGTCGCTGCTCCCGGCGCTGGCCCAGGCGTTCGGCCTGGAACAGCTGGCGGCGCAACTGGGCAAACCCGCGGTGGTGCGCGGCGAATTCGTTCAGCAGAAGTTTCTCCGCGCCCTGGAAAAACCGCTGACCAGCCGCGGGGAGTTCGTCCTGGCCAAGGGCCACGGCCTGCTCTGGCTGTTGAAGACGCCGCTGCAGCAGGATTACCGCATCGACGAACAGGGCATCGCCCGGCGCGAAGCCGGCGGCTGGCAGGCGATCCCGCAACGCAGCGCCAGCGCCCAGCAGAACCGCCTGTTCCTCGCCGTGCTGGGCGGCGACAGCAGCGGCCTGCAACGGGATTTCGAGCTGGCCCTGCAAGGCGATGCACAGCACTGGCAGCTGACCCTGACGCCGCGCGCGCTGCTGCTCAAGCAGATCTTCAACAGCATCCGCATCGACGGCGGCGCGCTGGTACAGCGCATCGTGCTGAACGAAACCCAGGGCGACCGCACCGAGCTGCTGTTGCAGAACAGCGTCGCGGCCGATGCCCTGTCCGATCGGGAACAGCATGATTTCACCGATTGAGCGGCGCGCCCCCCGGGTCTTTCTCGCCGGTCTGCTGATGCTCCTCGCGCTGGGCGCCTGGCAGTGGCGAAACGGCGCGCCACTGAGCACCGACATCCTCGAACTGGTGCCCGGCAGCAGCCGCGACGCGCTGCAGAAAAGCGCCGAGCAGCGCATGCAGGAACCGCTGAACCGCGAATTGCTGGTGCTGGTCGGCTACCCGGAGCGCGACCGCGCGATCGCCGCTGCCGCACGACTGGCCGGCGTCTGGCAGGCCAGCGCGCTGTTCGAGAAGGTCCAGACCGGCGTCCAGGCCGACCTGCCGGCGCTG
>NZ_DEYR01000038.1:0-5402 GCF_002364635.1 Pseudomonas sp. UBA3153 | reverse complement strand
GCTCTTCCGATCTTCTCGGGCCTGGGCGTAGGCCGCAGCTGGCGGGCGGTCGAGCCAGGCCAGTTGCTCCGGCTCGACGCCCCAGCGCGCCAGTTGCAGGGCCAGGCCGGCGAGGTCTGCCTGGAGGATTTCCGCGGTTGCGTGGGCGGCCAGTTGCTCATGCTGCGCCTGCGACCAGAGCCGGTAGCAGACGCCCGGCTGCAGCCGCCCGGCGCGACCGGCGCGCTGCGTGGCGGAGGCCCGCGAGATGCGCTGGGTGTCGAGGCGGGTCATGCCGCTGGCCGGGTCGAAGCGCGGCACCCGCGCCAGGCCGGCATCCACCACCACGCGCACGCCGTCGATGGTCAGGCTGGTCTCGGCGATGTTGGTCGCCAGCACCACCTTGCGCTGCCCGCTCGGCGCCGGCTCGATGGCGCGGCGCTGGGCGGCGAGGTCGAGTTCGCCATGCAGCGGACAGAGCAGCACGTCGGCTCGCCTGTGCAGTTGCTCGCCGAGCTGCTCGGCGACCCGGCGGATCTCGGCCTGACCGGGGAGGAACACCAGCAGGCTGCCGGGCTCGTCGTCCAGCGCCTGCAGCACCGTCTGCACCACCCGCGGCTCCAGCCACTCGCCCGGCTGCGCGGGACGCCCCCAGCGCGTGTCCACCGGAAACATGCGGCCATCGCTGCTAACCACCGGCGCGGCGCCGAGCAGCGCCGACAGCCGCTCCCCCTCCAGCGTCGCCGACATCAGCAGCACCTTCAGCGGCGGCTCTTCGCGCAGCAGCTCACGGCCGTTGAGGGTCAGCGCCAGGGCCAGGTCGGCGTCGAGGCTGCGCTCGTGGAATTCGTCGAAGATCACCAGGCCGACACCCTCCAGCGCCGGATCGTCCTGCAGGCGCCGCGCAAGGATGCCTTCGGTGACCACCTCGATGCGGGTGCGCGGGCCGACCTTCGACTCCAAGCGGATGCGGTAGCCGACGGTTTCACCTACCGCTTCGCCCAGTTCGGCGGCCAGCCGCTCGGCCGCCGCGCGCGCTGCCAGGCGACGCGGTTCGAGCATCAGGATGGTCTGCCCGGCGAGCCAGGCTTCGCCAAGCAGCGCCAGCGGCACGCGGGTGGTCTTGCCGGCGCCGGGCGGCGCCTCCAGCACGGCTTCGTGGCGCTGGCCCAGCGCCTCGCGCAGGGCGGGCAGAATGGCATCGATGGGCAGGGCGTGCATGGCGGCTCCGGAACGGGGGAGCGGATTATAAGCGCGCCGCGCGGGTAAGCGGCGCGGCCGTGGGTTCGTCCACCGGCGAAGAAACGCTGGCGCGCCGCCGCGGTCTCACAGGGGGCGACACAGGTTGCAGGAAAACCTTTGTACGGCCTGCGGAAAACGCCCCCCGGCGCTTGATATAGTGGCGCACTGCTTTCCCTGGAGGTCCTTCATGCTCATGCGTAACCGCATCATCGGCGGCGCTCTCGCCGTCACCCTGCTCACCCAGCTCAGCGCCTGCGGCACCCTGTTTTTCCCCGACCGCCGTGGCCAGATCGAAGGCCGGATCGATCCGCTGGTCGCCGCGCTCGACGCCGTCGGCATCCTCTTCTACGTGATCCCCGGGCTAATCGCCTTCGGCATCGACTTCGCCACTGGCGCGATCTACCTGGCACCGAACGAGCACTACTCGGTGGCGCCGGAAAAACTGCAGGACGCGATCAGCGCCGACGGCAGCGTCGACAAGCAGAAGCTCAAGGCGATCATCGCCCGCGAAACCGGCCGCACGCTGCCGCTCGACGACCCGCGGCTGATCCAGCACAGCGGCAGCCTCGAACAACTGGCCGCCTACGGCCTGCGCCCGGCCGCGTGATGCCGCAGCGAGCCGCGCGGCGACGGGCCGCCCTGCCGACCGAACGCCGATGATCATCGACGCACCCCATGCCCGGCTGATGCGCCTGGCGACCCGCGCCGCGCTCGCCGTGGCGCTGTCGCTGGCCCTCGCCAAGGCCGTCGCCTGGTGGTTCAGCGGTTCGGTGAGCCTGCTCGCCGGCCTTACCGACTCGCTGCTCGACGGCGCCGCCTCGCTGCTCAACCTGCTCGCCGTCGCCTACGCGCTGCGCCCGGCGGACGACAACCACCGCTACGGCCACGGCAAGGCCGAGGCGCTGGCGGGGCTCGGCCAAGGCGTATTCATCGGCGCCAGCGCAGTCTTCGTCGGCTACCAGGGCGTGCAGCGCCTCGCCCACCCGCAGCCCCTGGAAGCCACCGGCGCCGGCCTGGCGGTGATCGTCGTGTCGCTGCTGGCGACGCTCGCCCTGCTGCGCTTCCAGCGGCACGTGGTGCAGGTCACCGGCTCTACCGCGATCACCGCGGACGCCCTGCACTACCGCTCCGACCTGCTGCTCAACGGCAGCATCCTCGCCGCGCTGCTACTCGCCCAGGCCGGCCTGCACCGGGCGGATGCGCTGTTCGGGCTGGGCATCGCCGCGTACATCCTCTACAGCGCCACTAGCATCATCCGCGGTGCCTGTTCGGTGCTGATGGACGAGGAACTGCCGGTCGAGATCAGCCAGCGCATGCACGAGCTGGCCTGCGCGGTGCCCGGCGTGCTCGGCACCCACGACCTGCGCACGCGGATGTCCGGCACCCACTGGTTCGTCCAGTTGCACCTGGAGCTGCCCGGCGGGCTGTCGCTGGACGAAGGCCATGCGCTCTGCGACCAGGCCGAAGCGGCGATCCGCCAGGAGTTTCCGCGCGCCGAGGTGCTGGTTCACGCCGACCCGCCGAACGCGGCGCGCCAACGGCGGCACTGAACCCCTCCGACGCGGGCGGACTCCAAACAGGCATACCTGATGAGAACGCCCGCTGAGGGGAAGCCCATGTCGCTCCATCCCGTCGCCCGCCTCGCCGACCTGCGCGAGGACCGAGGCACACGCGTCGAAATCGGCGAAACCAGGATCCTCCTGCTGCGCACCGGCGAGACGGTGCACGCCTACCAGGCCGAGTGCCCGCACGCCGGCGCGCCGCTGGAACAGGGCGCGGTGTGCAACGGCCGGCTTACCTGCCCCTGGCACAAGGCGGCCTTCGCCGTGGCCGACGGCAGCCTCTGCGAGCCGCCCGCCCTCGATGGCCTGAAGCGCTATCCGGTGGAGGTGGTCGACGGGGAAGTGCGCGTCGGTAGCCAGGCGCTGGCGGAAACGCCGGTCGAACCCACCGAGGACGCACGCCGCTTCATCGTCATCGGCGCCGGGGCGGCCGGCACCGCCGCGGCCGCGGCACTGCGCGAGAAGGGTTTCGCCGGCGAACTCTTGCTGATCGACCGGGAGCGGCGACCCGGCTACGACCGCACCGCACTGAGCAAATTCGTCCTCTCCGGCGAGGTGCCGCCCGCCGAGGTGCCGGCGCTGCGCGACGAAGCATTCTTCGCCGCACAGGACATCCAGCGCATCCACGGCGAAGTCGTGCAGCTGGACGCCGCCGCGCGCCGGGCCAGCCTGATCGATGGCCGCCACTTCGACTACGACGCCGCGCTGCTGGCCACCGGCGGCGAGCCGCAGCGCCTGCCGCTGCCGGGCGCGACCCTGGACAACGTGCTCCTGCTGCGCTCGCGCGAGGACGCCGAGGCCATCCTGCAGGCGGCCCGGCCAGGCACCCGCGCGGTGATCGTCGGCGACAGCTTCATCGGCCTGGAAGCCGCGTCGGCATTGCGCCAGCGCGGCCTGGTGGTGAGTGTCATCGCGCGCCATCGGGTGTCCTTCGCCAGCGCGTTCGGCGAACGCATCGGCGCGGCCATCGGCCAGTTGCACGAGGACAACGGGGTGATCTTCCACCGCGGCGCCGAGGTGCTGCGCTTCGACGGCGACGAGCGGGTGCACGGCGTGCTGCTGGACAACGGCGAACAGCTGCCGGCCGAGCTGGTGCTGCTCGGTGTGGGCGTCAGCCCGGTCACTGCGATGCTCGATGACGCCCTGCTCGACGAGGACGGCGCGCTGCCGGTCGACGCCGGCATGCGCGCCGCCGACGGGCTATGGGCGGCCGGCGACATCGCGCGCTTTCCCTACGCCGGCGAGCCGACACGCATCGAGCACTGGCGCCTGGCGCAGCAGCACGCGCGCATCGCCGCGCAGAACATGCTCGGGGGCGATGCGCGCTATGACGATGTGCCGTTCTTCTGGACCTTCCACTTCGGCAAGCGCATCGATTACCTCGGCCATGCCAAGCGCTGGGACGAGGTGGTCTACGAGGGGGAACCGGAACGCCTCGAGTTCCTCGCCCTGCTCCGCCAGGGCGACCAGGTCGCCGCCGCCGTCGGCTGCGAGCGCCAGCGCGCCATGGCCCTGCTGGCCGAACGCATGCGCCGGCCGCTCGGCGTGGAGGAGGCGCTGCAGCTGATTCGCGCGAATTCGGACTGAGGGCGAAGGTTTCGCCCCGAACGCCGCCCAAACAAAAGGGGGAAGACCGTCCGGTCTTCCCCCTTTTACTGCGCGTCCGGTACTGGCGAGGATATCGCCGCTTTCGTCGCCCGCCTGGTTGGGCAGTGCGGACCCGGGTGCCAGAGCGGCCCGGTGGGACCGTCGGCGCCAACCCGCCTGATTGAGCGGGCCGGATGGACATTTCGTCCGGGCCTTGAAACTGAGGTAAAGCGTACGCCCGCGGCGGCGACAGGTGATTGCTAAAATTGCCCATCTCGCCACCACTTGCGCAATTAACGCTCGCACATGCATGCTCACGAGCAATAAAACCAAAGAGCCCCTAAAAAATGGACAAGCTGGACCGCTACGACCTGCGCATCCTCGCCGAATTGCAGCGCGACGCGCGCATCTCCAATCAGGAGCTGGCCGAGCGCATCGGCCTGTCGCCGTCGCCCTGTTCCAGACGCGTCAAGCAACTGGAGGACGACGGCTACATCAGCCGCCAGGTGGCGCTGCTGGATCGCAAGAAGCTCGGCCTGACGCTGACCGCCTACGTGCAGGTCGGCATGGACCGGCACACGCCGGAGCGCTTCGAGCATTTCCAGGACATCATCCGCAAGTGCCCGGAGGTGCTCGAATGCAGCCTGGTCACCGGGATGGACGCCGACTACCAGCTCAAGGTGGTGGTGCAGGACATGGAGCACTACCAGAAATTCCTGCTCGGCCAGCTCACCCGCATCGAAGGCGTCACCAGCGTGCGCTCCGCCTTCGTGCTCGATCAGGTGCTCGGCAGCACCGAGCTGCCGCTGGGCCACCTGCGCGGCTGAGCCGATGACCGCGGGCTTGCCGTATAATCGCCGCGCTTCGCCGTGCCGGCGTGGTCCATGACGCGTTGCGCCGGCCGCGCGCCAGGCGCCGCGCCGAGGGCATGAGCGCCGCGCCTGCCGAGCGCGGGCGAGGCACACCTCCCGGAGATCCCGATGCAACCCGAACTGTTCGAAGAAATAATGATGTACAGCCTGGTCACGGCGC
>NZ_DEYR01000053.1:3636-4463 GCF_002364635.1 Pseudomonas sp. UBA3153 | reverse complement strand
CAGCCCGGTGAGGCCGTCCTGGAACGACAGCACCTCCAGTTCCTTCTGCAACTGCAGCAGCCGGTCCTCGGCCTTCTTGCGCTCGCTGATGTCGAACATGAAGCCGACCAGTGCCTCGACCTCGCCATCCTTGCGCACCACATGGACCACGTCGCGAATCCACACGTAGCCGCCATCGGCGGTGAGCGCGCGGTAGTCGGCCTCGTGGTCGATGCCGGACTGCGATTGCGACACGCAGAAATTCACCACGTAGTCGCGGTCTTCCGGATGCATCCGCGCCACCCAGTCGTCCACGCCGACCCAGCTCTCCTGCGTCCAGCCCAGCAGCGTTTCGATCTGTGGGCCAATGTAGGAGAAGGTCATGGTCTTCCAGTCGATCTTCCAGGGAATGGCCCGGGTCGACTCCAGCAGCGTCTTGTACACCGCGCTGTCGGTTTCCATCTCACACCTGGCGTTTGGGATCGTACTCATGACTTCGCACTGCTCCACGGAGGACGGCCGCTACGCGCCCAGGGCGGTAGCCGAGTGCCATCATACGAAATGGACAGGCGCTTGCCGCTCCTGCCGACGGAAAAGTTGTTGCGAACGCGCCGTGGAGCGTTCGCGAGCGGCTTCACCTTCTGTAGCGAACCGGGACGGACTCCCGGCCGCGAAGGCGTCAGGAAAGCCAGCCGAGCATCGAGAACCACAGGTAGTCCAGCGGCACCAGCAGCACGAACGTCAGCGCCGCCAGCACCAGGCACAGGCGCAGGGCGTGGCGCAGCGGCACCTTGCCCAGGGCCATTGCGACGATGATCGGCGGCGCCTGGTACGGCAGCAGCGGCGTG
>NZ_DEYR01000053.1:2999-3447 GCF_002364635.1 Pseudomonas sp. UBA3153 | reverse complement strand
GCGAAGCCGATCACTTGGATCATCAGCACGCCGAGCAGCGGGAAGCCGGAAGCGTCCACCAGCGACTGCGCCATGGGCGTGAACATCGCCGGCACGCCGTTGGCGGTGACCACGAAGTTCAGCACGCTCGACAGCCCGACGATGGACAGGAAACTGCGCAGCGGCGTGGCGGGGTCCAGCGGCAGCCAGGCCAGCAGCGCGTCGCCGATCATCCGCCCCAGGCCGCTCTGCCCGACCAGCGCGGCGAGGCCGAGAATCGCCGCCACGTAGAGCGCGGTGCGGTGGTTGACCTTGCTGCCGAACTCCTCGGCGCTGACGAAGCCGATCCGCGGCAACAGGCAGAAGCACGCCGCCAGCAGGCCGATCCAGGCGGGCGAGATGCCGTGCAGCGAATCGCTGACCCAGAGCCCGACGGTGATCGCCAGCAGCAGCGCCAGGCGCTTCTCGT
>NZ_DEYR01000053.1:1590-2813 GCF_002364635.1 Pseudomonas sp. UBA3153 | reverse complement strand
GCAGCGCCAGGCGCTTCTCGTCGCGACTCAGCGGTGGCCCGGCCTCCGGCTCCACGCGCCGGTCGAGGCGGTCGGCGAACAGCACGCAGACGCAGCCGCCCAGCGCCAGCGCCTTGAGCACACCGAGCACCGGCCCGTGCAGCATCAGGTAGGACAGGTAGGAGAGGTGCAGGCCGTAGCTGCTCTCGATGGCGCCGACCATCACCAGGTTCGGCACGTTCGCCGGCAGGATGCTGCAGGACAGCTGGAAGGTCGCGACGCCCACCGCCAGCGCAAGGCCGAGCCGCCCGCGGCGCCCTTCGACGAGACCGGTGCGATCCGCCAGCGCCAGCACGATCGGCATCAGCAGCGCGATCCGCCCCATGCTCGACGGCATCACCAGCGCCAGCGCGTAGCACAGGCCGATCACGCCGAAGACCATCCGCACGTAGGAGCCGGACAGCCGCGAGGCCAGCGCGCGGGCGCAGCGGTCGGCGAGCCCGGTCCGCTGGATCGCCAGGCCGAGCACGAAACCGCTGAGCACCAGCCAGAAGGCGCCGGAGGCGAAACCGGAGAAGATCAGCCCCGGCGGTGCCAGCTGCAGCAGCATCGCGGCGGCGAAGAACAGCAGCGCGGTGAGGTATTCGGGCAGTTTCGCCGTGGCCCAGAGGCCGATGGTCAGCGCCACCACGGCGGCCGTGAGCAAAAGCTGGATATCCATGTGCGTTCTCTTGTTATGGGGCCGGGAGCCCTCCCGGCAGCGCAGCAGTCTGCCCGGCGAAACCGCGCGTTTCCACTACCACGCGCCGGGCGCGACGCTTATTCTCCCCGCCCATGATCGATCTGCTCGCCACCCCGGCCCCTGCCACTCTCGCCGACCTGCTCGCCAGCCTGGAGCAGATCGCACCGCTGTTCGATGCGCTGCCCGGCGTGGTGTTCTTCGTCAAGGACGCCCAGGCGCGCTATGCGCTGGTCAACCAGACGCTGGCCCAACGTTGCGGGTTCAAGGAGAAGGCGGCGTTGCTCGGGCGCACCGCCGAGGAGGTCTTCCCGGCGCGTTTCGGGCCTCTGTACACCGAGCAGGATCGCCGCGTGCTGGCCAGCGGCGGGCAACTGGCCGACCAGCTGGAGCTGCACCTTTACTACGGTAACCAGCCCACCTGGTGCCTGACCCACAAGCTGGCGCTGCGCGATCGCGAGGGCGCGGTGATCGGCGTCGCCGGCATCTCCCGCGACCTGCAGCT
>NZ_DEYR01000053.1:0-1476 GCF_002364635.1 Pseudomonas sp. UBA3153 | reverse complement strand
CATCTCCCGCGACCTGCAGCTGCCGCAGTCGACCCACCCGGCCTACGGGAGGCTGGCGGCGGTGGACGCCCACATCCGCGAACATTTCGCCAGGCCGATCAGCCTGGCCGAGCTCACCGCCATCGCCGGGCTCTCGGTGGCCCAGCTGGAACGCCACTGCAAGCGCATCTTCCAGCTCACCCCGCGGCAGATGATCCACAAGGCGCGCCTGGGCGAAGCCTCGCGGCTGCTGCAGCAGGACCTGTCGATCACCGAGATCGCGCTGCGCTGCGGCTACACCGACCACAGCGCCTTCAGCCGCCAGTTCCGCGCCCTGACCGGCTTCTCCCCCAGCCAGTACCGCGATTCCCACCGCTGATACCGGCACTGTTCCACGCCGACTCGGGGTGTTCCCTCTTGGGGCACCGCCCCTCGCATTGCTCCCTTATGTAACACGCCCGAGCCGGGTGATTTATCGCCGTCCATATGCCCGAAATCCTCTTCGGCCGCGGCAGCGCTTGGCCCATGGGCGCCTGGTGGGCACCGTCGGAAAAGCCGGCATATCCGTTGCATATTAAATATCGTATACGAAATCACCGAACTGGCTTCACACCCTTCGTCTTCCATTCACAACGAGGCACCTATGAAAAACCCCGCTTTTGCCGTAGCCCTCAGCGCTGTAATGACTACCTGCGTGATCGGCAACGCCCAGGCCGACAAGCTCGACGACATCATCGAGTCCGGCAAGCTGCGTTGCGCCGTCACCTTGGACTTCCCGCCGATGGGCTTCCGCGACGACAAGAACGCCCCGGCCGGCTTCGACGTCGACTACTGCAACGACCTGGCGAAAGTCCTCGGCGTCGAGGCGGAAGTCGTCGAAACCCCCTTCCCCGACCGCATCCCCGCGCTGGTTTCCGGGCGTGCCGACGTGATCGTCGCCTCCACCTCGGACACTCTGGAGCGCGCCAAGACGGTCGCCATGAGCGTGCCGTACTTCGCCTTCCAGATGGTCGTGCTGACCCGTGACGACACCGGGATCAACAGCTTCGACGATCTCAAGGGCAAACCCGTCGGCAACACCAGCGGCACCTTCGAGGCGATCGCCCTCGAGAAGTCCGTGAAGGACTGGGGCAACGGCAGCTTCCGCGCCTACCAGACCCAGAACGACACCATCCTCGCCGTCGCCCAGGGCCACATCGACGCCACCGTGGTGACCAACACCGTCGCCGCCTCGACCCTCAAGTCCGGCAAGTACAAGGGCCTGAAAGTCGCAGGCGACGCGCCCTACGTGATCGATTACGTCTCGCTGGCGGCCAAGCGCAACGAGTACGGCCTGATCCACTACCTGAACCTGTTCGTCAACCAGCAGGTCCGCACCGGTCGCTACGCCGAGCTGTACGAGAAGTGGGTCGGCGGCAAGCCGGTCAACCTGACCGTACCGGGCGTCTACTACTGAGTCCGCGCTATAGGCGGAGCTTTACGTAGGGTGCGCCGCGC
>NZ_DEYR01000042.1:608-36949 GCF_002364635.1 Pseudomonas sp. UBA3153 | reverse complement strand
CGCTCTTCCGATCTGCCGGGGGCCTGCCGACGCCGCGCCCGCCGGCGGAAATCCCCGGCGGGCAGGGCGCCGAGGTGCTCGACGGGCGTCTGCCGGTGCTCACCGTCGACGGCACTGACGTCACCGCGGCCTTCGTCCGTGGCGCCGAGGTCGCCCTGGCCCTGGTTCGCCAGCACGGCATCCGCCTGGCCGTGCTGAAGGCGCGCAGCCCCTCCTGCGGCAACCTGCAGAACTACGACGGCAGCTTCTCCGGCACCTTGGTCGAGGGCGAAGGCGTGACCGCCGCGCTGCTGCGCCAGGCCGGTGTGCGGGTGTTCCACGAGGGGCAGTTCGCCGAGGTGACGCAGGCGCTGGCGGAGCTGGAGGGGCGCGGCTAACCGTTTCGCCCGCGCATGAAAAAGGGAGGCCGAGGCCTCCCTTTTCATTGCCGCGCCGCGCTTAGAACAGCACGCGGGTACGGATGGTGCCGTTGATCTGGTGCAGCTTCTCCAGCGCCAGGTCGGAATAGGTGGCATCGACGTCGATGACCACGTAGCCGACCTTGTCGTTGGTCTGCAGGAACTGACCGGAAATGTTGATGCCGTTGTCGGCGAAGACCTTGTTGATCTCGCTCATCACGCCCGGAATGTTCTGGTGGATATGCAGCAGGCGGTGCTTGCCCGGGTGCGCCGGCAGGGCGACTTCGGGGAAGTTGACCGAGGACACCGAGGTGCCGTTGTCGCTGTACTTGACCAGCTTCTCGGCGACTTCCAGGCCGATGTTGGCCTGCGCCTCGGCGGTGGAACCGCCGATGTGCGGGGTCAGGATCACGCGATCCAGGCCGCGCAGCGGGCTTTCGAAGATGTCGTCGTTGGACTTGGGCTCCACCGGGAACACGTCGATGGCCGCGCCGATCAGGTGTTCGTCCTTGATCGCTTCGGCCAGCGCGTCGAGTTTGACCACGGTGCCGCGGGCGGCGTTGATCAGGATGCCGCCCTTCTTGATCGCACGGATCTCGCGCTCGCCGATCATCCACTGGGTGGACGGCAGTTCCGGCACGTGCAGGGTGACGATGTCGCTCTGGCCGAGCAGGTCGTGCAGGTTGCTGACCTGGGTGGCGTTGCCCAGCGGCAGCTTGGTCACCACGTCGTAGAAGCTGACCTGCATGCCCAGCGCTTCGGCGAGGACCGAGAGCTGGGTGCCGATCGAGCCGTAGCCGACGATGCCGAGCTTCTTGCCGCGAATCTCGAAGGAGTTCGCCGCGCTCTTGATCCAGCCGCCACGGTGGCAGGAAGCGTTCTTCTCGGGGATGCCGCGCAGCAGCAGGATGGCTTCGGCGAGCACCAGTTCGGCCACCGAGCGGGTATTCGAGTAGGGCGCGTTGAACACCGCGATACCGCGCTCGCGGGCAGCGTTCAGGTCGACCTGGTTGGTGCCGATGCAGAAGCAGCCGACCGCCACCAGTTTCTTCGCGCAGTCGAAGACTTCTTCGGTCAACTGGGTGCGCGAGCGGATGCCGATGAAGTGGGCGTCAGCGATCTTGTTCTTCAGTTCGTCGCCGGAGAGCGCCGTCTTGATGAATTCGATGTTGCTGTAACCAGCCGCCTTCAGGGTATCCACGGCATTCTGGTGGACGCCTTCGAGAAGAAGGAACTTGATCTTGCTCTTGTCGAGGGAGGTCTTGCTCATCTGCTTGAACCTGTTGTCCCGGAGCCGGTAATCCGGCAAAAGTGGCAGGAGACGGCAGCCCGGGGCTGCTCGTGTGAAACCGCCCGGAATCGCCTGGGAGGCGCGATCCACGGGGAGCGCATGCTAACATGATCTCCTTTTTTCTGGCTTGGCTGCGACCTGAAAGCTTCTCAGGTGGCGCATGAACGACACGAGAGTTGCACTGATGACCGATGCTGCCCTGATCGACCCCGCCCTGATCGAAGCGCTGAAAACCCTGGTCGAGCCCGGCAAGGTGCTGACCGACAGCGCGTCGCTGGACACCTACGGCAAGGACTGGACCAAGCACTACGCGCCGGCGCCGTCCGCCATCGTCTTTCCGAAGACCGTCGAGGAAGTGCAGGCCATCGTGCGCTGGGCCAACCAGCATCGCGTCGCGCTGGTGCCCTCGGGCGGCCGCACCGGGCTGTCGGCCGCCGCCGTCGCCGCGCATGGCGAGGTGGTGGTGGCGTTCGATTACATGAACCGCATCCTCGACTTCAACGCCACCGACCGCTCGGTGGTCTGCCAGCCCGGCGTGATCACCGAACAGCTGCAGAATTTCGCCGAGGAAAACGGCCTGTACTACCCGGTGGACTTCGCTTCGGCCGGCTCCAGCCAGATCGGCGGCAACATCGGCACCAACGCCGGCGGGATCAAGGTGATCCGCTACGGCATGACCCGCAACTGGGTGGTCGGCCTGAAGGTCGTCACCGGCGAGGGCGAATTGCTGGAGCTGAACAAGGACCTGGCGAAGAACGCCACCGGCTACGACCTGCGCCACCTGTTCATCGGCGCCGAAGGCACGCTGGGCTTCGTCGTCGAGGCCACCATGCGCCTGGAGCGCCAGCCGACCAACCTCACCGCGATGGTCCTCGGCACGCCGGACTTCGAGTCGATCATGCCGGTGCTGCACGCCTTCCAGAGCAAGATGGACCTGACCGCCTTCGAGTTCTTCGCCGATAACGCGCTGGGCAAGATCCTCGACCGCGGCGACATCCCGGCGCCGTTCGAGACCCGCTGCGCCTTCTATGCGCTGCTCGAATTCGAGGCCATCACCGAGCAGCGCGCCGACGAGGCGCTGGCCACCTTCGAGCACTGCGTCGAACAGGGCTGGGTGGTCGATGGCGTGATGAGCCAGAGCGAAACCCAGCTGCGCAACCTTTGGCGGCTGCGCGAGGACATCTCGGAAACCATCGCGCCCTTCACCCCGTACAAGAACGATATCTCGGTCACCGTCTCGAAAGTGCCGGCTTTCCTGGCCGACATCGATGCCATCGTCAGCACCAACTATCCGGATTTCGAAGTGCTCTGGTACGGACACATCGGCGACGGCAACCTGCACCTGAACATCCTCAAGCCGGCCAATCTCAGCAAGGACGAGTTCTTCGGCAAGTGCGCCGCGGTGAACAAGTGGGTGTTCGAGACGGTGCAGAAGTACAACGGGTCGATCTCCGCCGAGCACGGCGTCGGCATGACCAAGCGCGATTATCTGACCTACAGCCGCTCACCGGCTGAAATAGCCTACATGAGGGCCATCAAGGCCGCGTTCGACCCGAACGGCATCATGAACCCTGGCAAGATCTTCGCCTGAGCGCCGCGGGCACGGGGATGCGCTTCATGCAGTTACGCAGGCGGGCGCTGGCCCGGCCTGCGGTCTGAAACCCCAACGGTTTTCTCTTCCACCCCTGCCCAAGGAGTCGCCCCATGAGTTACCAGCATCAATATGTCGACGGCACCCATATCCACTTCCCCATGGGCAAAGTGGTCTGCATCGGTCGCAACTACGCCGAGCATGCCAAGGAACTCAACAACGCCGTGCCGACTGAACCGCTGCTGTTCATCAAGCCGGGCAGTTGCGTGGTGCCGATCGCCGGCGGCTTCAGCATTCCCCAGGATCGCGGTTCGGTGCACTACGAGGCGGAAATCGCCGTGCTGATCGGCAAGCCGCTGTCGCGCACGCCGAGCGAAGAGGAAGTCATCGACGCCATCTCCGGTTTCGCCCCGGCCCTCGACCTGACCCTGCGCGACGTGCAGGCCAAGCTGAAGGAGAAGGGCTACCCGTGGGAGCTGGCCAAGTCGTTCGACGGCGCCTTCGTCCTCGCGCCGTTCGTTCCGGGCGATTCGATCAGCGACCTGGGCGACATCGGCATCCGCCTGGTGATCGACGGCGAAGTGCGCCAGGACGGCAACAGTCGCGACATGCTCAACCCGATCCTGCCGCTGATCCAGCACATCGCCAGCCACTTCAGCCTGCAACCGGGCGACGTGATCTCCACCGGTACGCCGGTGGGCGTCGGTCCGCTCGCCTCGGGCAGCACCCTGAAGCTGGAACTGGTCGGCCGTTCGAGCTTCGACAGCCAGGTGCTTTGACGTCCGGCGGCCCGCCGCGCGGCGGGCCACCGAGGGCGATGATCCGACGGGCTTTCGACGGCTTGGCGAAAGCCTCATCGGGCATCCTGCCGGGCGTTCAGCTCGGCGTAAGCTCCGCCTGATATCCCTGCGCCACCTTCCCCTTCCGAGTAGTAGTTTCGATGCGTGTCGCCCTGAATCCGAAAATACTCCTGGCCGCCTCGCTGGCCGTCCTGCTGGTGCTCAGCGGACAGTACTTCCGCCTGTTCGAGCGCGGCTGGTTCGCGCTCCAGGAATGGCGCCACGCCGATGCGTGGGAAGCGCGCTCGGTATGGCTGCCCGATTACCGGGTGACGCTGGACGGCCAGCCGATCGAAGGCCTCGACGAGGACCTCTCGGCGCTGACCTACGACCCGGACCGCAAGACGCTGTTCTCGGTGACCAACAAGCATCAGCGTCTGGTCGAGCTGTCGCTGGATGGGCGCCTGCTGCGCAGCGTCGAGCTGGTGGGTTTCAAGGACCCCGAGGCGGTCGAGTACATCGAACCCAACGTCTACGTGATCGCCGACGAGCGCCGCCAGCAACTGGTGCGCGTGCAACTGGACGAGGACACCCGCTCGGTCGACGCGAGCTCGGCGCAGAAGCTCTCCTTGGGGATCGGCACAAACGGCAACAAAGGCTTTGAGGGGCTCGGCTACGATACCGCGGGCAAGCGTCTGTTCGTCGCCAAGGAGCGCGATCCGGTGCGGATCTACGAGGTCCGCGGGTTCCCCTACGGCACGTCGCCGGAGTCGATCTCGGTGCACGTACTGGAGGATCGCAAGCGGGATGCCAGGCTATTCGTGCGCGACCTTTCCAGTCTCGAGTACGACCGCCAGAGCGGCCATCTGCTGGTGCTCTCCGACGAGTCGCGGATGATCCTGGAGCTGGACGTGGAGGGCCGGCCGATCAGCAGCCTGTCGCTGCGCGCCGGGCAGAACGGCCTGGCGAAAAGCGTCCCGCAGGCCGAGGGTCTGGCGATGGACGACGAGGGCGCGTTGTACGTGGTCAGCGAGCCGAACCTCTTCTACAAGTTCGAGAAACCCGCCAGGTGAACGCCACGCCGTTGCGGCGTGGCGTCTTGCGTCAGAACTGCAGGCTGACCCCCAGCGAGTAGCCGGTCTGACTGCCTTCGCTGTGGCCGAAGCGGCTGTTCGCTTCGGCGAACACAGCGAACATCGGGTTGATCAGCAGGCGGCTGCCCAGTTGGGCGCGGCCGAAGCGGGTGTCCACGCTGCCGAGTTCGGCGACCCGCACCTGGCGATCGCCACGGCTGACCAGGTCGATGTCTTCGAGGCGACCGTCACCCAGTTCCTTGACCAGTGCCACGCTGCCGTAGGGCTGCAACTGCATGCCGTTGCCCAGCGCCAGGTTGCCGCGCAGGCGCCAGCCGAGGCTGGCTTCCAGCGAGTCGAAGGTCTGATCCTCGTAGCCGAGGGCGGTGCGCAGGTCTTCGCGTTCGTTGAAGCTGTCGATGCGGTAGTGGCTGTAGTCCAGGCCGGCGAAGGGGCCGCTGCGCAGTTCGCCGAAGCTGAAGTCGTAGCCGCCTTCGACGCGGGCGCTCCAGAACAGCGCGCTGGTGTCGCCGCTGAGTTCCTGGTCGAGGAGCACCGGGCCGCCGTCACTCTGGATCTGCAGCTGGCGATCACTGTCGAAGCTGGCGTGACCCAGGCTGAGGTCGCCGGCCAGCCAGGCTGGGCCGCCGTCGTTGAGCAGGGCGTAGACGCCGGCCAGCCAGGTGTCGTTGTCCAACTTGCCGCGATGCTCCAGCTCGTCGCGACCGTTCTGGTAGCTCAGGCTGGCGCCCAGGGTGAGGCTGTCGCTGAGCTGATAGTCGCCCAGCATGTACAGGCCGAAGCGCCGTGCCTCCGGGTTCGGAGCCTCGTCGAAGCCCTGGTCCGGGGCGATTTCGCCGTCGGCACCGATCTCGCCGTCGAAGCTGCCGGTTTCGCGACTCATACTCTGCAGCGTCAGCCAGCGGCGTTCGTGCAGGCGGCTGAGGGTCTGGTGCTGGCGCTGCAGGTTGTCCTGCATGTTGCGCGCGACGGCGCCGCCGGACGCGGTGGAGGCCAGCAGGTCGGCGTTGGTCAGCTCCAGCACCAGGCGGCTGAGCAGGCGCGAGTAGTCGCGCAGGCGCTGCTCGATGCGCTCGGCGCCGAAGGCGTCGGTCAGCACGTCCTCGTTGTCCAGCGTCGGGTTGTGCCAGGTCGCGCCACCGGGAATCGCCGGGTTGGTGGTCTGCTCGTAGCCGTCCAGGTCACCGATGTCCCAGTTGGTCGCCTCGACGTAGAGGATCGGCACGCCGAGGTCCTCGAAGGATTCGCCGTCGCTGCAGCAGCCCGTGCCAATTGGATATTCGTCGTTGAGACCGGGGTTGCTGTGCAGCTCGATGTTCAGCTCCTTCGCGATGCGAAAGGTCTGTTCGCGCCAGGCGGCCAACGCGGGGTTCTCCGCGCTGTTGATGCCGGCGTGGGCGTACATCATGTCGCCGGTGATCAGGCTGTCGAGGTTGATCATGCCGAGCATGTTGGCGCGCTGGGTGGCGTCCAGCGAGGCGACGTAGGCGGCGGAGCCGCGCAGGCCTTCTTCCTCGGCGCCGAAGCCGACGATCTGCACGCCGTTCTCCATCTTCAGGCCGCCGAGGTTGCGCGCGATCTCGGTGAGTACCGCGGCACCGGAGCCATTGTCGTCCAGGCCTTGCAGGGTGGGCCTGCCATAGTAGGTATCGAAGTGGGCGCCGATGACCACATAACGGTCGGTGGTGCCGGCGGCGGAGGCGATGACGTTCTGCGACGCGCGGGTGCCGTTGGACCAGGTGAAATTCTGCCGGCTCAGGGTGTAGCTGTTGCCCATCTGCGCCGCCATCCAGTCCGCGGCGCCGGCGAAGTTGGCGGTCCCCCGATAGCGACCCGGATAGTCGTTGATCAGGGTGTCGAGTGTAGTGGCGGCATGCTCGCCGTACTCGTATGCGCCTGCCCAGTTGGGCAGCAGTGCACTGGCCAGGGCCAGGCTCAGAATCGAAAGCTTTGACACGAGACGCTCCTGCGGTTTGTTTTTTGGCGTGGAGCCGTTTGCAGGATGTGCGCCTTAACCTGGCACGAACGTCAGGTTGGCGCCTGACTGTATGGATGAGTCGCCTTTGTACACGTTTGTATCAGGCTCTTTACATTTGGCTGTGAGGCCCGTTCCAGAGCCATAAAAAAAGCGCACCGGGCAGGTGCGCTTCGCCTGGCGGCAGAAACGGCCGGGTGGCCGCCCTCAGCGGGTCAGCGTCTGCACGCCGTTGGCGGTGCCGAGCAACAGCAGGTCGGCGGGGCGCGCGGCGAACAGGCCGTTGGTGACCACGCCGACGATGTTGTTGAGGTCTTCCTCGAGCGCCATCGGGCTGTCGATGCGCAGGTTGTGCACGTCGAGGATGATGTTGCCGTTGTCGGTCAGCACGCCCTCGCGGTACACCGGATCGCCGCCGAGTTTGACGATCTGCCGGGCGACGTGGCTGCGCGCCATGGGGATCACCTCCACGGGCAGCGGGAAGCCGCCGAGCAGCGGCACGCGTTTGCTGCCATCGGCGATGCAGATGAAGGTGCGCGCCACCGCGGCGACGATCTTCTCGCGGGTCAGCGCGGCGCCACCGCCCTTGATCAGCTCCAGGCGGTCGTTGGCTTCGTCGGCGCCGTCGACGTAGAACTCAAGGTCGCTGACCGTGTTCAGCTCGTAGACCGGAATCCCGTGGCCCTTGAGGCGCGCGGCGGTGGCTTCGGAGCTGGCCACGGCGCCGTCGAACTCCATCTTGTGCCGGGCCAGCGCGTCGATGAAGCAGTTGGCGGTGGAGCCGGTGCCGACGCCGACGATGCTCTTGGCGTCGAGTTTGGGGAGAATGAAGTCGACCGCGGCCTGTGCCACCGCCTGCTTGAGTTGGTCCTGGGTCATGTCCGTTTCCGCGCCGCTGGGGCTTTCAAAAGACACCATTATAGCCGTGCGAACCGCCAAAACCGCGCATTCGTTGTGGTCCGTGGCGGAACGGCTGGAGTAGACTTCCGGGTCCCCGAAGTGCCCGCCAGTGAAGCCGTGATGCTCGAACAGTACGTCAAGAAGATCCTCAGCTCGCGCGTCTACGACGTCGCCGTGGAAACCCCGCTGCAGCCCGCCAGGCAGCTCAGTGAGCGCCTGGGCAACCAGATTCTGCTCAAGCGTGAAGACCTGCAGCCGGTGTATTCCTTCAAGGTGCGGGGTGCCTACAACAAGCTGGCGCAGCTGTCCGCCGAGGAACTGGCGCGCGGCGTGGTCACCGCCTCGGCCGGCAACCACGCGCAGGGCCTGGCGCTGGCTGCCCGCGAGCTGGGCATCGAGGCGACCATCGTCATGCCGCGCACCACGCCCGAGCTGAAGGTGCAGGGCGTGCGCGCCCGCGGCGGCAAGGTGGTGCTGCACGGCGACGCGTTCCCCGAGGCGCTGGCGCATTCGCTGAAACTGGTCGAGGAAAAGGGCTACGTCTACATCCACCCGTACGACGACCCGCACGTGATCGCCGGTCAGGGCACCGTGGCGATGGAAATCCTCCGCCAGTACCAGGGCCCGCTGGATGCCGTGTTCGTTCCGGTCGGCGGCGGCGGCCTGATTTCCGGGATCGCCGCCTACATCAAGTACCTGCGCCCGCAGACCAAGGTCATCGGCGTCGAGCCGGACGACTCCAATTGCCTGCAGCAGGCGCTGGCCGCCGGCGAGCGCGTCGTGCTGCCGCAGGTCGGACTGTTCGCCGACGGTGTCGCCGTGGCGCAGATCGGCCTGCACAACTTCGAGATTTGCCGGCATTACGTCGACGAAGTGATCACCGTCAGCACCGACGAAATCTGCGCGGCGATCAAGGATATCTACGACGACACCCGCTCGATCACCGAGCCTGCCGGCGCGCTGGGCGTGGCCGGGATCAAGAAGTACGTCGAGCGCGACGGCGTGCGCGGGCAGACACTGGTGGCGATCGACTCCGGCGCCAACGTCAACTTCGACCGCCTGCGCCACGTCGCCGAGCGCGCGGAGCTGGGCGAGAAGCGCGAGGCGATCATCGCCGTGACCATCCCCGAGCAGCCCGGCAGCTTCAAGGCCTTCTGCGAGGCGATCGGCAAGCGCCAGATCACCGAATTCAACTACCGCTACCACAGCGCGCGCGAGGCGCAGATATTCGTCGGCGTGCAGACCCACCCGGAGAACGACCCGCGCGCGGCGCTGGTGGAAAACCTCCGTGGCCAGGGCTTCCCGGTGCTCGACCTGACCGACAACGAGCTGGCCAAGCTGCATATCCGCCACATGGTCGGCGGCCACAGCGCGCAGGTCGACGACGAGATGGTGCTGCGCTTCGAGTTCCCCGAGCGGCCGGGCGCGCTGTTCAACTTCCTCAACAAGCTCGGCGGGCGCTGGAACATCTCGATGTTCCATTACCGCAACCATGGCGCCGCCGACGGTCGCGTACTGGCCGCGCTGCAGGTGCCGCCGGAGGAGCGTCACCAGGTGCCGGCCGCGCTGGAAGCCATCGGCTATCCCTACTGGGACGAGACCGAGAACCCCGCCTACAAACTGTTCCTCGGCTGACCGATGCGCATCCTGTTGGTGGGCGCGGGCGGTTTCATCGGCCGTCACCTGCTGACGGCCCTGCAGGCGGGCGGCCATGAAGTGGTCGCCACCTCGCGCTCGGGCAGGGGCGCCGAGCTGCCGGGCGTAAGCTGGCGCGCGCTGGACCTCGCCACGCTGGCGGACGACCCCACGGCGTTCGGCTGGCCGGAGCAGGTCGAGCTGCTGATCAACGCCGCCGGGCTGCTCGATACCGACGCCGAACACCTCGACCGCGTGCAGCACCGCGGTACCCGCGCGCTCTTCGATCTCGCCGCGCAATGGCCGGTGAAGGTCATCCACATTTCTGCATTGGGCGCCGGCAGCCAGCGCGACGTGCCCTTTCTGGCGAGCAAGGCCATCGCCGACGACCACCTGCTCGAACTCGGCGTGCCGGCCGTGGTGCTGCGCCCGTCGTTGGTACTCGGCCAGGGCAGCGCCAGCAGCGCCTGGCTCGGGCGCCTGTCGGTGTGGCCGCTGGCGCCGCTGCTGGATACCCGCGCGCAGCTGCAGCCGTTGCACATCGACGATCTGGTAGGCGCCGTGCTGGCGCTGCTGCGGCACTGGCCGGAGGAATCCTGCGTGCTGCCGGTGGTGGGCGGCGAGCCGATGACCCAGGCCGAGATCGTCCAGTTGCTGCGTCGCCAGCAGGGCCGCGGGCGCGCGCTGACCTTCGCGCTGCCGGGCTGGCTGGCGGCGATCGGCGCCTTCCTCGGCGACACCTTTGGCTGGCGCGCGCTGAATTCGCAGACGCGCACGCTGGCGCGGCGCGACAACATCGCCTCCGGCGAGCCGCTGCAGGATGCCTGCGGCTACCGCGTGGCGCCCTTGCGCGCGCGCCTGCACGAGTGGCCGGACGCCCGCAGCACCGCCAGCGATGCCCTGCGCCCGTTGCTGCTGGCGACCCTGCTGCTGGTCTGGCTGGGCACCGCCTACGTCTGCCTCGGGCCGGGCTTCAACTGGGGCCTGAGCATCCTCGCCGAGGCCGGCGTGCGCGGCGAGGGCGCGGCCTGGGTGGTTCGCGTCGGTGCCGTCTGCGACGCGCTGCTCGGCCTCGGCCTGCTCAGCCGTCGCTGGCGCAAGCCGGCCCTGCGCGCGCAGCTGGCGCTGATGCTCGGCTACAGCTTGATCCTCACGGCGATCCTGCCGTACTACTGGTTCGATCCGTTCGCTGCGCTGGGCAAGAATCTGGTCCTCATGGTCGCCACGCTCTGGCTGTTGTGGACCGAGCCTGGAGCTGGACAAATGCGCCGATGAGCTTCTACCTGACCCTCAAGACCCTGCACATCCTCTCGTCCACGGTCCTCTTCGGCACCGGCCTGGGTTCGGCCTACTACAGCCTGCGCGCCTGGCTCAGCGGCCGCGTCGAGGTGATCGCGGTGACCTTCCGCCACCTGGTCTTCGCCGACTGGGTGTTCACCGCCACCGCGGCGGTGTTCCAGCCGCTTTCCGGGCTGGCTCTGGCGCACCTGGCCGGCTTCGACATCACCCAGCCGTGGCTGCTCTGGAGCCTGGGGCTCTACGTGTTCGCCGGCGCCTGCTGGCTTCCGGTGGTCTGGCTGCAGATCCGCATCCATCGCCTCGCCGAGGACGCGCTGCGCGACGGCACGCCCATCGCGCCGGTCGCCGCGCGCTACATGCGCCTGTGGTTCATCCTCGGCTGGCCGGCGTTCGCGGCTTTTCTGATCATCTTCCATCTCATGGTGAACAAGGGCTTTTGATGACGCAGGCAGCCAGAAAAGCCCCCTCCGCCGTCGTCGTCGTGGCGCTGGTGACCGCCCTCTGTCTGACCGGCGACTCGATGCTCTATATCGCCCTGCCGATCTACTGGCGCGAGGCGGGGCTGGATTCGCTCTGGCAGGTCGGCGTGCTGCTGTCGGTGAACCGGCTGGTGCGCCTGCCGTTCAACCCGCTGATCGGCGCGCTGTACCGGCGCATCTCGCTGAAGACCGGGCTGCTGCTGGCGGTTGTTCTCGGCGTCATCACCACGCTCGGCTACGCGCTGGCCAGCAGCTTCGTCGCCTGGCTGGCGCTGCGGGCGCTGTGGGGCGTGGCCTGGTCGTTTTTCCGCATCGGCGGCATGTCGACGGTGGTCTACAGCGCGGCCGAGGGCGGTCGCGGGCGGGCGATGGGGCTGTACAACGGGCTGTACCGGCTCGGCAGCCTCGGCGGCATGCTGATCGGCGGGTTGCTGGTGCCGCGCTACGGATTGCCGGCGCTGGCCGCCGGTTTCGGCATCGCCTCGCTGCTCGGCATCCCGCTGTTGCTGATGGGCTTCCGGCTGCCGCCAGGCCACGAGCAGGCGACGTCCGCTGCCGCGGCGGTGGCGCAGGGCGAGCCGCTGCTCGGACGCTTCTGGAACCGCGTGGTGCTCAGTGGCTTCTGCATCGCGCTGCTGATACAGGGCGTGCTTGCCGCGACGCTCAGCGCCCTGATCGAGCATTACTACGGCGCCCGCATCGACCTGTTCGGCCTGTTGCTCAGCGTCACCGCGCTGTCCGGGCTGCTGCAGGCGGCGCGCTGGAGCTGGGAAACCTGGCTGGGTGGCCGCATCGGTCACTGGAGCGACGGTGCGCGCGGCCGCCTGCCGCTGTTGATCGGCACGCTGGTGCTGGGCGCGCTGGGGTTCGCCGGACTCGGCAGCGGGTTGCCGTTGGGCCTGTGGCTGCCGACCTGCCTGCTGGTGATGCTGCTGTGCACCGCGCTGACCACGCTCAACGATGCGCTGGCGGCGGATGCCGCCCGGCGCGGCGACGTGGTGCGGGCGATGACGCGCTACTCCGTGGCCCAGGATCTGGGCGCCGCGCTGGGGCCGGTGCTGGCGTTCCTGCTGGTGGCGCTGCCCGGCGGTTTCATCTGGCTGTACGGCGGCGGCGGGCTGATGCTCGCCGTGCTGGCCGGATTGTGGTGGCGCAACCGGGGCGCGGCGGCGCTTAGCGCAGCGTGATGACCGGCCAGCCGCGGCGCTCGGCCTCGGCGCGCAGGGTCGGGTCGGGGTCGACGGCGACCGGGCGGGTGACCTGCTCGAGCAGCGGCAGGTCGTTCATCGAGTCGCTGTAGAAGGCGCTGTCGGAGAGGTCCAGGCCATTCTCCGCGAGCCAGCGGTTCAGCCGCGTGACCTTGCCTTCCTTGAAGCAGGGCACGTCGGTGGTGCGCCCGGTGTAGTGCCCGTCGGCCATCTCGCACTCGGTGGCGAGCAGTGTCTCCACACCCAGTCGCGCGGCGATGGGCTGGGTGACGAAGCGGTTGGTGGCGGTGATGATCAGCAGCTTGTCGCCGGCCGCGCGGTGCTCGGCGAGCAGCGCTTCGCCCTTGGGCAGGATGATCGGCTCGATGCATTCCTTCATGAACTCCAGGTGCCAGTCGGCCAGTTGCCGCATCTCGCTGCGGCCAAGGATTTCCAGGCTGAAGTTGAGGTACGCCTGGATGTCCAGCTTGCCGGCCAGGTAGTCCTGGTAGAAGGCGTCGTTGCGCGCCTTGTAGGCGACGCCGTCGAGGATGCCGCGGGCGCACAGCCAGTCGCCCCAGGCGTGGTCGCTGTCGCCGCCCAGGAGGGTGTTGTCGAGATCGAATAGGGCCAGGCGCACGGTGAACCTCTCTTGGCGAAAAGCCCGCAGCATAGCGAAAAAGCCCCGCGCGCTGCAGGTACGCCGGCATTAGCGGCACGCCGCGACGGCGATTTCGGCGAATCGCGGCGCGCAGGCGCCAGCCGCCTTTCGGCCGCGTGCCCTTTTATGGAACAATGCCGAAACATGCGTTTACGAGGTTGTTCGCCGTGATCGATCCTGATGGTTTCCGCCCCAATGTCGGCATCATCCTGACCAATGATGTCGGGCAGGTGCTCTGGGCGCGTCGCATCAATCAGGATTCCTGGCAGTTCCCTCAAGGCGGTATCAACGACCGCGAAACCCCCGAAGAAGCGCTTTTTCGCGAGTTGACCGAGGAAGTCGGTCTCGAGGAGCAGGATGTGCGCATCCTCGCCTGCACCCGCGGCTGGTTGCGCTACCGCCTGCCCCAGCGCCTGGTGCGCACCAACAGCCAGCCGCTGTGCATCGGCCAGAAACAGAAATGGTTCCTCCTGCGCCTGACTGGCACGGAGGAGCGGGTGCGCATGGACCTGACCGGCAAGCCAGAGTTCGACGGCTGGCGCTGGGTCAGTTACTGGTATCCGCTAGGCCAGGTGGTGACCTTCAAGCGCGAGGTTTACCGCCGGGCCCTGAAAGAACTCGCCCCACGCCTGCTGGCGCGGGACTGACCACCGACCTAGAGCCGAGCCATGCTCAACGTGCTGCGTAAGATCGTCCAGGAAGTGAATGCCGCCAAGGACCTCAAGGCGGCGTTGGGCATCATCGTGTTGCGGGTCAAGGAGGCCATGGGCAGCCACGTCTGCTCGGTCTACCTGCTCGATCCGGACACCAACCGCTTCGTGCTGATGGCTACCGAGGGCCTCAACAAGCGCTCCATCGGCAAGGTCAGCATGGCGCCGAACGAAGGCCTGGTCGGCCTGGTCGGCACCCGCGAAGAACCGCTCAACCTGGAAAACGCCTCCGATCACCCGCGCTACCGCTACTTCGCCGAGACCGGCGAGGAGCGCTACGCCTCCTTCCTCGGCGCGCCGATCATCCACCATCGCCGGGTGATGGGCGTTCTGGTGATCCAGCAGAAGGAAAACCGCCAGTTCGACGAGGGCGAGGAAGCCTTCCTGGTGACCATGAGCGCGCAGCTCGCCGGCGTCATCGCCCACGCCGAGGCCACCGGTTCGATCCGCGGCCTGGGCCGCCAGGGCAAGGGTATCCAGGAGGCGCGCTTCGTCGGCGTGCCCGGCGCGCCCGGCGCGGCGGTCGGTACCGCGGTGGTGGTGCTGCCGCCGGCGGACCTCGAAGTGGTGCCGGACAAACCGATCAAGGACATCGAGGCCGAAGTCGAGCGCTTCAAGGCGGCGCTCGAAGGCGTGCGCCAGGACATGCGCGAGCTGTCCAGCAAGCTCGCCAGCCAGCTGCGCAAGGAAGAGCGCGCGCTGTTCGATGTCTACCTGATGATGCTCGACGACGCCTCCATCGGCCTGGAAGTGAAGCGCGTGATCCGCACCGGCCAGTGGGCCCAAGGCGCGCTGCGCCAGGTGGTGATGGAGCACGTCAAACGCTTCGAGCTGATGGACGATCACTATCTGCGCGAGCGCGCCTCCGACGTGCGCGACATCGGCCGCCGCCTGCTCGCCTACCTGCAGGAAGAGCGCAAGCAGAACCTGGTCTACGACGACAACACCATCCTGGTCAGCGAGGAATTGTCGCCGGCGATGCTCGGCGAAGTGCCGCAGGGCAAGCTGGTCGGCCTGGTCTCGGTGCAGGGCTCGGGCAACTCCCACGTGGCGATCCTCGCCCGTGCCATGGGCATTCCCACGGTGATGGGCGTGGTCGACCTGCCGTACTCCAAGGTCGACGGCATCCAGCTGATCGTCGACGGCTACCACGGCGAGGTCTTCACCAACCCCAGCGAAATCCTCCGCCGGCAGTACGCCGAGGTGGTCGAGGAGGAGCGCCAGCTGACCCAGGGCCTGGACGCGCTGCGCGCGCTGCCGTGCGAGACGCTGGACGGTCATCGCATGCCGCTGTGGGTCAATACCGGGCTGCTCGCCGACGTGGTGCGTGCGCAGGAGCGCGGCGCCGAGGGCGTCGGCCTGTACCGCAGCGAAGTGCCGTTCATGAACGGCCAGCGCTTCCCCAGCGAGAAGGAACAGCTGGCGATCTACCGCGAGCAGCTCGCCGCCTTTCACCCACTGCCGGTGACCATGCGTACCCTGGACATCGGCGGCGACAAGGCGCTGTCGTATTTCCCGATCAAGGAAAGCAACCCGTTCCTCGGCTGGCGCGGCATCCGCGTCACCCTCGATCACCCGGAAATCTTCCTGGTCCAGGCGCGCGCCATGCTCAAGGCCAGCGAGGGGCTGAACAACCTGCGCATCCTGCTGCCGATGATTTCCGGCATCCACGAACTGGAAGAGGCGCTGCACCTGATCCACCGCGCCTGGGGCGAGGTGCGCGACGAGGGCACCGACGTGCCGCTGCCGCCGGTGGGCGTGATGATCGAGATCCCCGCGGCGGTCTACCAGACCCGCGATCTGGCGCGGCAGGTGGACTTCCTTTCGGTCGGCTCCAACGACCTGACCCAGTACCTGCTGGCGGTGGACCGCAACAACCCGCGGGTCGCCGACCTCTACGACTACCTGCACCCCGCGGTGCTGCAGGCGCTGCAGCACGTGGTCCGCGACGCGCATGCCGAGGGCAAGCCGGTGAGCATCTGCGGCGAGATGGCCGGCGATCCTTCCGCCGCCGTACTGCTGCTGGCGATGGGCTTCGACAGCCTGTCGATGAACGCCACCAACCTGCCCAAGGTGAAGTGGCTGCTGCGGCAGATCAGCCTGAGCAAGGCGAAGGAATTGCTGACGCAACTGATGACCATCGACAACCCGCAGGTCATCCACAGCACGCTGCATCTGGCGTTGCGCAACCTTGGCCTGGGCCGCGTGATCAACCCGGCGGCGAGCGTCCAGTCCTGAGTCGGCCGGCGCCTCGTCGCCGTTTCCTCGGTTCGTTGCTCCGGCGCCGATGCGAGTTGTTCGCAGCGGCGCATGGCCGGCTGCCGAGTCTTGCTTTACAGTTCATGTCACGACTCGTCATGACGCGTACCCGATGAACTCCAAGACGCCCGCCCAACTGATTCCCCATTCGCCAGTGCCGCTGTACACCCAGCTCAAGGAATTGCTGCGCGCGCAGATTCTCGACGGGGTGTTCGCGCCGCATACGCGGATGTCCTCGGAAAGCGAGCTGGGCGAGGCCTACGGGGTCAGCCGCATCACCGTGCGCCAGGCGCTGGGCGACCTGCAGAAGGAAGGGCTGATCTTCAAGATCCACGGCAAGGGCACGTTCGTCGCCAAGCCCAAGGCGGTGCAGAACGTCAGCACCTTGCAGGGCCTTTCGGAAGCGATGTCGGCGTCCGGCCACGAGGTGCTCAACCGCATGCTCAGCCAGCGCTTCGTGCCGGCCGGGCGGCTGGTGGCGGAGCGCTTGGGGATGGCGGAGGGCACCACGGTCTGCGAGATCAAGCGGGTACGGCTGATCAACCGCGAGCCGGTGTCGCTGGAGGTCACCTACCTGAGCCAGACGCTCGGCGAGCGCCTGCAGAAAGCCGACCTGGTGACCCGTGACATCTTCCTGATCCTGGAAAACGATTGCGGCGTGCCGCTGGGCCACGCCGACCTGGCCATCGACGCGATACTCGCCGACGCCGAGCTGGCCAAGGCGCTGCAGGTGTCGGTGGATGCGCCGATCATGCGCATCGAACGCCTTACCCATGCCGCCGATGGCACGCCGCTGGATTTCGAGTTCCTCTACTACCGCGGCGATGCGTTCCAGTACCGCCTGCGCGTCGACCGCTAGTTTCCTTGCACAGTCCCCGAGACCGTCCATGGGCGGTCTCTTCGTTTCTGCTGCCGGCTGGCGCCGGCACTTGTCCTACTTGTCGCATCGATCCGCGCGCGGCCTGCGCCTCGCTGGAACCCGGCCGCTCCGCTCGCACCAGCGGAGGGCGCAACGGCGTGCCGCAACGGCCCGGAGGCCTGAGCCTCCCTCCATCAAATAATCCTTGAGAAACAAGCGGCTATGACCCTGCTGCGACCAAGTGGCACGGCCAATGCACCCGTATTTGAAGCCGTTATGGCTTGTTAGTACAAGTTGCCCGGACTACAGGTGCACAACCATGAACAACCGTAAAAGCCTGATCGTGTCATTCGTGTTCGCGTCACTGTCGATGCTGGGCAACCCAGCGTTCGCCGAAACCATCCGTATCGGCATCGGCCACCAGAGCATGGTGACCAATACGGTCTCCGGCGGCGTGGTCCTGGAGAAGCTCAAGCTGATCGAGAAATACCTGCCCAAGGACGGCAAGTACGCGGATGCCGACTACAAGATCGATTTCAAGGACTACGATTCCGGCCCGCCGATCACCAACCAGATGCTCGCCGGCAAGCTGGATTTCGGCGTGATGGGCGATTACCCGCTGATCGTCAACGGCGCCAAGTTCCAGGAAACCGGCAAGCTGCAGACGCGCCTGGTCGGTATCACCGGCTACAACCTCCGCGGCACCGGCAACGGCATCGTGGTGCCGACCGGCTCTTCGGCGCAGAGCCTCGCCGATCTCGCCGGCAAGTCGATTTCCACGCCGGTCGGCAGCGCCGCCTGGGGCATGACGCTGAAAGCCCTGCGCGACGCCAAGCTGTTCGACCAGGTGACGATCATCAACCAGGCGCCGCCGGTGGGCGCGGCGAACATCGCCGCGGGCAAGATCGACGCGCATGCCGACTTCTGCCCGTGGTCGGAAATCATGGAGTTCCGCGGTACCGGACGGAAGATCTTCGACGGCAGCGAGGCAGGCATTCCCACCTTCCACGGCATCGTCGTGCGCGAGGACTACGCGAAGGAATACCCGGAAGTGGTCGAGGCGGTGCTGCGGGCCACGCTGGAGGCGCAGCGCTGGATCCAGGCCGATCCGGTGCGCGCGGCGACCCAGGTGGCCGAGTGGACCGGCGTCGACAAGGAGGTGCTCTATCTCTACTTCAGCGCGGGCGGCATCACCACGATGGACGCCAGCATCAAGCCGGCCTGGGTCGAGGCGCTGAAGTACGACCACGCGCTGCTGCAGAAGGAGAAGCAGATTCCCGACCTCGACTTCGCCCAGTGGATCGACGACAGCTACCTGAAGAAGGCCTACGCCGCCGCTGGCCAGGATTACCCGGCGGCGCTGCAGGCGATGGTCGAGCCGATCCCCGGCAATCCGGCGCTCAAGCCGGCGGAAATCTGGTTCGCCGACGCCGGCGTAGTCGGTTACGACAGCGTCGCGGCGATGCTCGAGGCCTATAAGCAGGCCGGCGCGGCGGGCAAGAAGGTCAACGCCAGCTATGTCTACGACAAGCCGAGCGGGATCAAGCTGTTCGGCAAGTCGGCCTACCTGGTGCAGGACGCTTCCGGCGCGGTCGTCGCCTTTCGCAAGAGGGTCGATTCCGAACAGTACGTCGCCCAGTCCGGAGGCAAGCCGCTGACGCTGGCCGCCTTCGCCGACGCCAAGGTGGCCGCCGCCGACTGAATCCGCAGCGGACGAGCGGGACGCCAGATCCCGCCGCCGACCCGCAATGCCTTGTACGCGGCTCGCAGAGCCCGTGCCCCGTGTAGCCGCGAGGTGTGTGATGAGTGTGAAACCCAGTCCCGTCTTCAAGCCGGTGGAGGCGCCGAGTGTTCCCGTTCACGAGGTGCCGCCGGCCGCTGTGCTGCCGGTCGCCAGCGCCCCGCAACGCAAGGTGCCGTTGCGGGTCCGGCGTTACCTGGTGCGCAGCCTGGCGCTGCTGGTGGCGCTGCTGCTCTGGCAGTTGGCGTCGAGCACCGGCTTCGAGCTGTTCGTCAAGTTCGACAACGTGCCGACCCCGGTCGCGGTCTGGCAGGCGCTGCTGGTGGAACTGTCCAGCGGCGAGTTCTACCTGCACATCCTGCATAGCCTGCAGCGTATCGGTATCGCCTTTGCCCTGGCGGCGGTGCTCGGCGTTTCCCTCGGCATCGCCATGGGCCGTTCGCCGCTGGCCGAGGACATCATCCTGCCGTACATCGAGCTGCTCCGGCCGATTCCGGCGGTGGCGTGGATTCCGCTGGCGATCCTGATGATGCCCAGCGAGGAGTCGAGCATCATCTTCATCACCTTCCTCGGCGCGTTGTTCCCGGTGGTGCTGAACACCTGCCAGGGCGTCGAGCAGAGTTCCAAGCTGCTGGTGCGCGCCGCGCGCAGCCTCGGCGCCAGTCGCACGGCGATCCTCTGGCATGTGGTGATTCCCGGCGCCATGCCGAGCATCGTCACCGGCCTGGCGGTGGGCATGGGCGTCGCCTGGTTCTCGCTGCTGGCGGGGGAAATCATCAGCGGGCAGTACGGCATCGGCTACTTCACCTGGGCCTCCTACACCCTCATCGAGTACCCCAAGATCATCATCGGCATGCTCGCCATCGGCGGCCTCGGCACGCTCTGCACGCTGCTCGTGCGGCTGGCCTGCTCGCCGCTGCTGCGCTGGCAGAAGCGTGGAGGGCACTGAGTGGACGCACCTTCGGCAAGCCCCGCCCCGTCGCCCGTGGAGGATCAGGACATGAACAGCGCCACCCAGCTCAACCGTCTCGCCGTGCTCGACCACAGTCGCTTGGCGCGCAGCCAGGAAGGCAGCAGTCGCAAGGGCCACATCAGCGTTCGCAACGTGCAGGTGGAGTTCGGCAGCGATGCCGGGCGCCGCGTGGCGGTGCAGGACGCCAACCTGGAGATTCGCCCAGGCGAGTTCGTCTGCCTGCTGGGACCGTCCGGCTGCGGCAAGTCGACCCTGCTCAATGCGGTCGCCGGCTTCGTCGAACCCTGCGCTGGCGAGTTGCGCGTCGACGGCCAGCGGGTGAAGGGCCCCGGGCCCGAGCGCGGCATGGTGTTCCAGCAGCATTCTCTGTTCCCCTGGAAGACGGTCAAGGAGAACGTCGCCTTCGGGCCGCTGATGGCGGGTGTCGGCAAGTTCGAGGCGGATCAGGTGGGGCGCACCTTCCTCGGGCTGGTCGGCCTCTCGGCCTACGAGGATGCCTTTCCCGAGACCCTGTCCGGCGGCATGCAGCAGCGCGTCGGCATCGCCCGCGCGCTGGCCAACTATCCCAGCGTGCTGCTGATGGACGAGCCGTTCGGCGCGCTGGACGCGCAGACGCGGATCATGATGCAGGAGAACCTGCTGGATATCTGGCGGGAGTTCCATAACACCGTGCTGTTCGTCACCCACGACATCGACGAGGCGGTGTTCCTCTCCGACCGCATCGTGGTGATGAGCGCGAGTCCGGGGCGGATCATCGCGGACATCCCGGTCAGGCTGCCGCGACCGCGCAATCAGGAGCTGCTCACCGAGCCGGCATTCATCGCGCTGAAGCGTGAATGCCTGGCGCTGATCCGCCAGGAAACCCTGCGCGCCTTCGAGCAACAGAACGCCAGCCGCTGAATTTCCGCGGGCGCCTGACGGTGCTGGCGACGGGCGGTTCATCGAGGGCGGATCGGACATTGACAATCCATTCGCTAGTTTATAACTTGTCATAACAAGTAGGGAGGAGCCGATATGAACCTTGCCGTAGCGACCCTCAACCCGAGTGATTCGCCGCAGCCGTTGTATGCGCAGATTCGCGATCAACTGCGCCGGCAGATTCTCGAGGGCGGTTACGCCACGCATCAGCAACTGCCCTCGGAAAAGAGCCTGATGGGCGCCTTCGGCGTCAGCCGCATCACCGTTCGCCAGGCGCTCAGCGACCTGCACAGCGAAGGCCTGGTGTTCAGCGCCCAGGGCAAAGGCACCTACGTCAGCCGGCCGAAGGCGGTGCAGAACATCCAGCGCCTGCAGGGCTTCGGCGAAGCGATGGCGGCGCAGGGCTACGCGGCGAGTGCGCGCCTGCTCGGCTTCCAGGAACGCCGGCCGCCGCGCGCGGTGAGCGAGGCGCTGGGCCTGGCCACGGGCGAGGAGGTGATCGAGGTGACCCGCGTGCGCTACCTCAACCAGCAGGCGGTGTGCGTCGAGAGCAGCTACTTCCCGCTCGTCATCGGTCGCCGGCTGTTCGGCCTCGACCTGTCCGGCGACATCTTCCCGCTGCTGGAGAACCGCCTCGGCATCGCGCTGGGCGCGGCGGACATCGGCCTGGAGTCGGTGCGTTGCGACGAAGCCGCGCAGCACCACCTGAACCTGGGCGCCGATGAGCCGATCCTGCGCGTCGAGCGCCTCACCCACGACCGCAATGGCCGACCGATCGATTTCGAATACCTCCGCTTTCGCGGCGATTCCTTCAAGTACCAGTTCCGCGTCGAGCGGAAATAGGAGGCAGCATGCAGATTCAAGACATCCCGGTGATCGACACCGACGTGCTGGTGATCGGTGGCGGCACGGCCGGCCCGATGGCCGCGGTGACCGTCAAGGAGCAGGACCCGAACCTCAGGGTGATCCTCCTGGAAAAGGCCAACGTGAAGCGCTCCGGAGCGATTTCCATGGGCATGGACGGGCTCAACAACGCCGTGGTGCCCGGCCACGCGACGCCCGAGCAGTATGTGCGCGAAATCACCATCGCCAACGACGGCATCGTCCACCAGCCGGCGATCATGGCCTACGCGCAGCGCTCGTTCCCGATGATCGAGAAGCTCGACTCCTGGGGCGTTCACTTCCAGAAGGACGAGACCGGCGACTACGACATGAAGAAGGTCCACCACCTCGGCACCTACGTGCTGCCGATGCCGGAGGGCCACAACGTCAAGAAGATCCTCTACCGCCGCCTGCGCCGGGTACGCGTGGAAATCGAGAACCGCTACCAGGCGACGCGCCTGCTGAAGGACGCCGAAGGCCGGATCGCCGGCATGGTCGGGGTGAACACCCGCACCGGCGAGCCGATCATCATCCGCGCCAAGGCGGTGATCATGGCCACCGGCGCCGCCGGACGCATCGGCCTGCCGACCTCGGGCTACCTGTTCGGCACCTACGAGAACCCGGCCAACTCAGGCGACGGCCATGCGATGGCCTATCACGTTGGGGCGGACCTGGCGAACCTCGAGTGCTTCCAGATCAACCCGTTGATCAAGGACTACAACGGCCCGGCCTGCGCCTACGTCACCGGTCCGCTCGGCGGCTACACGACGAACGCGGCGGGCGAGCGCTTCATCGAGTGCGACTACTGGTCCGGGCAGATGATGCTGGAGTTCTTCAAGGAGCTGGAATCGGGCAGCGGCCCGGTGTTCCTCAAGCTCGACCACCTCGCCGAGGAAACCATCCAGGAAATCGAGACGGTGCTGCACACCAACGAGCGCCCCAGCCGCGGGCGTTTCCATGACGGCCGGCAGACCAACTACCGGCAGAAGATGGTGGAGATGCACATCTCCGAGGTCGGCTTCTGCAGCGGGCATTCCGCCTCGGGCGTGTGGACCGACGAAACCGGCGCGACCACCGTGCCGGGCCTCTACGGCGCCGGCGACATGGCCTCGGTGGCGCACAGCTACATGCTCGGGGCGTTCGTCTACGGGCAGATCTGCGGCGAGAACGCGGCGGCCTTCGCCAGGGACCGCGCCGAACCGCAGCTGGACGAAGCCTACATCGCCGCCGAGCTGGCGCGGATTCGCGCACCGCTGGCGCGCACCGATGGCATCCCGCCCGAGCAGATGGAATACAAGGTCCGCCGCCTGGTGAACGACTACCTGCAGCCGCCCAAGGTCACCCGCAAGATGGAGATCGGCCTGGAGCGAATCCTCGCCGTGCGCGAGGACGTGGACAAGCTGGTTGCCCGCGACCCGCACGAGCTGCTGCGCGCGCTGGAGGTCCAGTCGATCATCGACTGCGCCGAGATGGCCGCCCGCGCCTCCCTGTACCGCACGGAATCGCGCTGGGGCCTCTATCACTACCGGGTCGACTTCCCCGAGCAGGACAACGCCGAGTGGTTCTACCACAGCCGCCTGTTCAAGGACGCCAACGGCAACATGGCCCACGGCAAGCGCCCGATCGCCGACTACGTGGTCGAGCTGGGCGAGGAAAAGGACGCCTACAACCGCTTGCGGGTCAAGAAAGCCGCCAACGGCTGACCATCCATGACGCGGGAACGGGCCGTGCCGTTCCCGCGCGACAGAACCATTGCCCGAGTGCGAGGAGAGTTTCATGCCATTGGCCAACCATACATCCAGCGTCCCGGTGATCGTCGACGAAGACAAGTGCATCGCCGACAAGGGCTGCCGCGTCTGCATCGAGGTCTGCCCCCTGGACGTCCTGTGGATCAACGAAGAGACCGGCAAGGCGCACATGAAGTACGACGAGTGCTGGTACTGCATGCCGTGCGAGGCCGACTGCCCGACGGACGCCGTGAAAGTGAACATTCCCTACCTGCTGAGCTGATCAGCGCAGCCGCGCATGCCGGAGAACCTTATGAAGCAATATGACGATCCCGAACTGCAGCGCCTGGCCGGCGAGCTGGCCTCCGACGATCCGGAGATTCGCCGGGTCGCGGTGCTCGATCTGGTCGACAGCGGCGAACCCGAAGCGGCCGAGTTGCTGATTCTGGCGCTGAAGGACCCCGACCCAACGGTTCGTCAGGAGGCGGCAAAGGTGGTCGACGAGTTCGACGCCGCCGAGATCGCCGACGCGCTGCTCGCCGCGCTGGGTGACGACGACGAAGTGGTGCGCAATGCCGCGGCCCATGCACTCTCCGATCTCAAGGACCCGGCGGCCGCCACGCCGCTGCTCGCGGCACTCAGCGCGAGCAGCGCGCCGTTCGTGACCGCCGGCATCCTGCGGGCGCTTAAGGCCTTGCGCGACCCCCGTAGCCAGGGCCCGGCGCTGGAGTGCCTGGGCCATGCCGACCCGCAGGTGCGCCGCGAGGCGGTGGCGGTGCTCGGCTGGCTGCGCCAGTTGCAGAACCTGCCCGCGCTGATGGAGCGCGCCCACGCCGATGCCGACCCGGAGGTGCGTCGCGCCGCCGCCGGTGCGCTGGTGTATGCCGAAGCCGGGCAGGTCGGGCCGATGCTCATCCAGATCCTGCGCGACGAGCACTGGCAGGTGCGCATCGAGGCGGCGGTGAGCATCGGCAAGCTGAACTACCGGGACGGTGTTCCCGCCCTGGTCAAGGCGACCGAGGATGAGTTCTGGCAGGTGCGCGAGAAAGCCGTCGACAGCCTCGGCAAGCTGGCGGCCGTGCCGGCGATTCCCGCCATCGGCGCGTGCAGCCATGACCCGATGCCGAACCTGCGCAAGGCCGCCATCGGCGCGCTGGGCACGATTGCCCACGCGGACGGGCGGCCCTACGTGGAGGCGGCGATGGACGACGCCGACCCGGACGTTCGCAAACTGGCGCGCTGGGCCATGTCCAAGCTCGACGCCGCGGCCTGAACCCCGTCTCCCGCGGCGCACCCGGCGCCGCGTGGCTCGACCTTCCTGCTGGAGAAACACGCCATGACCTACGTGGTGACGGAAAACTGCATCCGCTGCAAATACACCGACTGCGTCGAAGTGTGCCCGGCGGACTGCTTTCACGAGGGGCCGAACTTCCTCGTGATCAACCCGGAAACCTGCATCGACTGTTCGCTGTGCGCGCCGGAGTGTCCGGCCGACGCGATCTTCGCCGACAACGCGCTGCCGACCGGGCAGGCGCATTTCCTCCAGCTCAACGTCGAACTGGCCGAGGTCTGGCCGGTGATCGCCGCCTCAAAGTCGCCGCTCGGCGAGGCCGAGGACTGGGTCGACCGTGGCGACAAGCTGCAGTACCTGGAGCGCTAGGCCGTGTCCGCATTCGCCCTGCGCCGTTGCCGGCGTGCGCTTCTGCTGCTGGTGCTCATCGGCGCCGCCACCCAGGGCAGCGCCCGCCCGCTGGATATCGACGCGGCGGTCCTGCGTCCGCCCGAAGTCGCCGCGCTGATCCTGTCCGACTGGCAGGCCCTGGCCCCCGTTCACTATGCGCGGCTGTAGCGCCGCGGGAGGAATACCCATGTCCGCACAGATCGCCGCGCCGCTGGAAGTGCGCCTCAACCGCCGCGAGCGCCACCTGCAACTGACCTGGCCGGACGGCGCGGTCAGCCGCTTGAGCTGCCTGATGCTGCGCCGCTGTTGCGCCTGCTCAAGCTGCACCCAGGCGCGCCGCGGCGAGCAGCTGCGCCTGCTGGATGCCGGTCTCGGCCTGGAGCGCGTCGAACTGTTCGGCGTCAGCGGCCTGCAACTGCACTTCAGCGACGGCCACTCGCGCGGCGTCTACCCGTGGCACTACCTGCGCGAGCTGAGCGAGGGCGCCTGAGATCCGTCTCACCCGAAACGCCTCGTTTCATTCACCCAACCGCCTGCGGGCGATGCACTCCGGAGAGCCTGCATGGCAGCCATCGGTACCGAAAGCGTTCTCAGCGTCCATCACTGGAACGACTCCCTGTTCAGCTTCAAGACCACCCGCGACCCCGCGCTGCGCTTCGAGAACGGCCATTTCGTGATGATCGGCCTGGGCGTCGAAGGGCGCCCGCTGATGCGCGCCTACAGCATCGTCAGCGCCAACCACGACGAGCACCTGGAGTTCCTCAGCATCAAGGTGCCGGACGGTCCGCTGACCTCGCGTCTGCAGCACCTCAAGGAAGGCGATCCGATCTTCATCAGTCGCAAGCCGGTCGGCACCCTGGTGATGCACGACCTGCGCCCCGGCCGGAACCTGTTCCTGTTCGGCAGCGGCACCGGGTTGGCGCCGTTCATGAGCATCATCCGCGACCCCGAGGCCTACGAGCGTTTCGAGCGGATCGTGCTGGTGCACAGCGTGCGCACGATCAGCGAACTGGCCTACCACGACTACATCAGCCACGAACTGCCCGAGCACGAATTCCTCGGCGAGGAGGTCCGCGCCAAGCTGGTCTACTACCCGACGGTGACCCGCGAGGCGTTCCGCAACCAGGGCCGCATCACCACGCTGATCGACAACGGCAAGCTCTGCGACGACATCGGCTTGCCGCCGCTCAACCCGCAGAGCGACCGGGTGATGCTCTGCGGCAGCCCGGCGATGCTTGACGAGCTGACGCGGATGCTCGATGCGCGCGGTTTCGAGGCCTCGCCACAGCAGGGCGAACCGGGCGACTACGTGATCGAGCGGGCGTTCGTCGAGAAGTGAGCTGGGACGCTCAGGCGGCGGGCAGCTCGAGTCGGGTTTCGCCGAGGGCGCGGCCGCCTTCGCCGAAGCGACGCTCGACGAGTTCGCGGCGGCCCTGGGCGTCGGCGATCAGCACCGTGCTGGCGCGGGTGCCGTAGGTCGCGCTGGCGATGAACGGGCTCGACAGCAGGCGCTCCGTGGCGAGGCCGACGCCGGTGTCCGGCAGGGCCTCGTCGGCCGCGGGAGCGGCATCCTGAAGCAGTTCCAGCAGCGCCGTCGGGGTGGGGTCTTCCAGCCGTTCTGCAAGGCCCGAGCGGGTGCGCTGCAGCTTCGGCCAGGGGGTATCGAGGTCGGCGTTGGACAGGCCGTAGACGCCCGCCGGCAGCCGCCCTATCCGCCCGGCGCGGGAGTTGAGGTGCCACAGCTGCGCGCCGTCGCCGAGCAGCAGGTTGAAGCCGGCGTAGTCGGCGATTCGCTCGCGCAGCCGTTCCAGATAGCGTTCGGCGTCCAGGCTGCCGCGCAGGAAATCGGCGACCAGCTCGCCGCGCGAACGGTCGCCTAGGGCCTGCCGCGGATCACGGATGTTGGTCAGCGCGGCGAAGCGGTTGCCCGGGCCGACACCGAGCCAGGTGCCGCCGGCCTGCAGGTCGCGCCCGGCGAACACGCCCGGGCAATCCGCCCATTCGCCCAGGGCCTGGGTCGGGCGCCTGTAGAACTCGTCGCGGTTGGCGGCGACGATCAGCGGCAGTTCGTGGCCCGGCCGCCAGGCGAAAACGATCAGGCACATGGCGCACCGCTCCCGCTGCCGGGTCGACGGTAGAAAGCGTTCATCCGTTGTTCTCCTTGTTTCCCCCACTCTACGGAAAGCCCCGCGGCGCTGCCAACCTCGCCGGTGGAGTGGCGGCGGGGCTTCCGCTACCATGCCGGTTCGTTTTCGGAGACCTCGATGGAATTCCTCCTCTACCTCGTGCTGGGCGCCTGCGCCGGCGTGCTTGCCGGGCTGTTCGGCGTCGGGGGCGGCCTGATCATTGTGCCGGTGCTGGTCTACAGCTTCACCGCCCACGGCTTCCCCGTCGAAGTGCTGACCCAGATGGCGGTCGGCACCTCGCTGGCGACCATCTGTTTCACCTCGATCAACGCGATCCGCGAGCACCACAAGCGCGGCGCGGTGCGCTGGCCGGTGTTCGTCTGGATGACCGTCGGCATCGTCGTCGGCAGCGGCCTCGGCGCCTTGACCGCGGCGCACATCCACGGCCCGATCCTGCAGAAGATCATCGGCAGCTTCGCCGTGCTGGTGTCGATCCAGATGGCCTTGGACATTCGTCCCAAGGCCAGCAAGGACCTGCCCGGGAAGCCCGGGCTGACGGTCGCCGGCGTGGTGATCGGCTGGGCCTCGGCGATCTTCGGCATCGGCGGCGGCTCGCTGACCGTGCCCTTCCTGTCCTGGCGCAGCGTGCCGATGCAGCAGGCAGTGGCCACCTCGTCGGCCTGCGGGCTGCCGATCGCGCTGTCCGGCGCGGCCTCGTTCATCTTGGTCGGCTGGGGCAATGCGCAGCTGCCGGAATACAGTTTCGGTTTCGTCTACCTGCCGGCGCTGCTCGGCATCGCCGTCGCCAGCATGTTCTTCGCCCGCTTCGGCGCGCGGCTGGCGCACCGGCTGTCGCCGAAAGTGCTCAAGCGCCTGTTTGCCCTGCTGCTGTTCAGCGTCGGGCTGAGTTTCCTGATCTAAGGAGTCGCAATGCTGCCTTACCCGCAAATCGACCCGGTGGCGCTGGCCATCGGTCCGCTGAAAATCCACTGGTACGGCCTGATGTACCTGATCGGCATCGGCAGCGCCTGGTGGCTGGCGTCGCGCCGGCTGAGCCGCTTCGAACCGAGCTGGAACAACGAGAAGCTCTCCGACCTGGTGTTCTGGACGGCCATGGGCGTGATCCTCGGCGGCCGCCTCGGCTACGTGCTGTTCTACGACCTGGCCGCCTACATGGCCAACCCGCTGCTGATCTTCGAGGTGTGGAAGGGCGGCATGTCGTTCCACGGCGGCCTGCTCGGCGTGATGCTGGCGACCTGGTGGTTCGGCAAGCGCAACGGCAAGAGCTTCTTCGAGCTGATGGATTTCATCGCGCCCTTCGTGCCGATCGGCCTGGGGGCCGGGCGCATCGGCAACTTCATCAACGCCGAGCTGTGGGGCAAGGCCAGCGACGTGCCCTGGGCGATGATCTTCCCCACCGACCCGGCACAACTGCCGCGGCACCCCTCGCAGCTCTACCAGTTCGCCCTCGAGGGCGTGGCGCTGTTCCTGATCCTCTGGGTCTACTCGCGCAAGCCGCGGCCGACCATGGCGGTCTCCGGGCTGTTCGCGCTGTGCTACGGGATCTTCCGCTTCATCGTCGAATTCGTCCGCGTACCGGACGCCCAGCTCGGCTACCTGGCCTTCGGCTGGCTGACCATGGGCCAGGTGCTGTGCATGCCGATGATCCTCGGCGGTCTCGGCCTGATGGTCTGGGCCTATCGCCGGCAGCCGCAGCCGGCCTGATCCATCCGCGCCGGCGGGCATCGGTCGCTATCCACTTGAGGCGAGCCCGCCCGGCTCTTACCATGCTGCATCCATCCGCGCCGGCATGACCGGCCCGCACGAGCTCCGCGATGAAACAGTACCTCGACCTGATGCGCCACGTGCGCGACCACGGCACCTTCAAGAGCGATCGCACCGGTACCGGCACCTACAGCGTGTTCGGCTATCAGATGCGCTTCGACCTGGGCGCCGGCTTCCCGCTGGTAACCACCAAGAAGTGCCACCTGAAGTCGATCATCCACGAGCTGCTGTGGTTTCTGCAGGGCGACACCAACATCCGTTACCTGAAGGAAAACGGCGTGCGCATCTGGGACGAGTGGGCCGACGAGAACGGCGATCTCGGCCCGGTCTACGGCTACCAGTGGCGCAACTGGCCGGCACCCAATGGCGAGGCGATCGACCAGATCGCCAAGCTGGTGGCGATGCTCAAGAGCAACCCGGATTCGCGCCGGCTGATCGTCTCCGCCTGGAACCCGGCGCTGGTCGACCAGATGGCGCTGCCGCCGTGCCACGCGCTGTTCCAGTTCTACGTCGCCGACGGCAAGCTCAGCTGCCAGCTCTACCAGCGTTCGGCCGACATCTTCCTCGGCGTGCCATTCAACATCGCCAGCTACGCGCTGCTGACGCTGATGCTGGCGCAGGTCGCCGGGTTGCAGCCGGGCGATTTCGTCTGGACCGGCGGCGACTGCCACCTCTACGCCAACCACCTCGAACAGGCCGACTTGCAGCTCGCCCGCGAGCCGCTGGCGCTGCCGACGATGAAGCTCAACCCCGAGGTGAAGGACCTGTTCGCCTTCCGCTTCGAGGACTTCGAGTTGCAGAACTACGAGGCGTATCCCCACATCAAGGCGCCCGTCGCGGTCTGAGCGTCCCGGTTGTCGCGGCGCTCAACCGCAGGCTGCGGTGGGCGGGGGCCTAGCCTGGCGCAGCCCGGCAGGTAAACCGGGGATCGGCTCCGATTCCCACCGCAACGCGCTCGACACGTCGTGCGCTTTCGCATCGCCTTTTGCTTTCCACCGTCCTGTTTGCTTTCCCCGCCCCAATCGCCCGCCGTGCATCCTTGGCTGTTGCCGATCGCTGCGAGCCGCTGTTCGTGCCGATTTGCGGGCAGGCTATGCCGCCTTCGTGGGCCTCGGGTACTCAGCGAGGGGTCAGGGCGCCGGCGGGAAGTTTGCGGTAGAGGGTGCGGACGCTGACTCCCAGGGTTTTCGCCATGGCGCCAAGGTCGCCGTTGAACTGCGCGAGCAGCCAGCTCAGATAACGCTGTTCCAGCGTGTCCAGGTCCACCGCCTCGTTCAGGGTAAAGCCTCGGGTGGCGGGCCCGGTGAGTGCCGGTTCGTCGCCGTCCAGCAGGTCCGCGAGCGTGATGCTCTCGCCGTCGGCCATCAGGGTAGCGCGTTCGATGAGGTTGCGCAGCTCGCGGATGTTGCCGCTGTAGCGACGCGCGCTGAGCCAGGCCATGGCTTGCGCGGTGAAAGGGCGTCCCGGGCGGCGGTCGACCCGACTGAGCAGCGAGCTGGCCAGTAGCGGGATGTCCTCGGCCCTTTCGTGCAGGGCGGGGGTATGGATCGGGAAGGTGTTGAGGCGAAAGTAGAGGTCACGTCGGAAGGTTTCGGCCTCCACCATGGCGCGCAGGTCGCGGTGGGTCGCCGCGATCAGGCGGAAGTCGGCGGGACGGCTATCCAGTCCGCCGACCCGGCGAAAGGTGCCGCTTTCCAGCAGGCGCAGCAGCTTCACCTGCAGGGTCAGGGGGAGCTCGCCGATTTCATCGAGAAACAACGTGCCGCCGGCAGCCGCTTCCACCAGGCCCAGTTTGCGATGGGTGGCGCCGGTGAAGGCGCCCTTTTCATAGCCGAACAGTTCGCTCTCGAACAGGGTTTCGGTCAGCCCTGCGCAATCGACGACGACGAAGGGGCTGTCGCGGCGGTCGCTGGCCTCGTGAAGCGCGCGCGCCACCAGCTCCTTGCCGGTCCCGGTTTCCCCCAGCAGCAGGACCGAGGTGCTGGCGCTGGCGACACGCAACATGCGCTCCAGCATCCTCACGAACGCCGGCGAGCGCCCCACCAGGCCACGGGCGGCGGTCTGGCTGCTGGCCTGGCGCACCATGCGCAGGGTCTCCACGAAGTAGCTGATGCGCCCATCCTCGTCGCGGATCGGACTCAACTCGACGTCGACGTGCTCCTCACCGCGGGCCGTGTGGTGCAGATGCAGGACGCGCTGGGCGGTGCCGCTCTCCTGGCAGCGGCTCAGCGGGCAGGCTTCCCCGGCCTGATCACAGGGCACGTCATAGTGGTGTGACACGGCATAGCAGGTGCGCCCCAGTGGGCTGCTGGCGGAGCCGAACTCTTGGATGTATGCGCGGTTGGCGCCGACGATGCGGAATTCGCCATCCATGACGATGCGGGGTTCGGGCAGGCCGTCGAGGAAAGAGACCAGTTCCGGCAGCGAATAGGAGTCCATGGGACACCTTTGACAGATATGTCAAAGCAGTTTGCCATATCTGGCGAGCGGCTGTCGCAAGGGCAGGTGGCCGCCTCCCGCGTCCGGCCCCAAATGCCCGGAATTCGCGCCCTGGCAAGGCGGTGATGCCGATGGCACGGCTCTTGTACTGCGTCCTGGGGGAAGCAGGACCCTGGAGCCGAGATGAACGTAGACCTTCCATCCACGCCGCCGTTGGCTCGTGAGTTGTTCCTGATCGTGCTGCTCAAGCTGGTACTGCTCGGCCTGATCTGGTGGGCGTGCTTTTCACACCAGCCTCGGATCAAGGGCGAAGCGCTCGCCGAGGGGCTGCTCAGCAGGGTTTCTGCTTCCTCTTCCGTCGCCTCACACCCTCCGAGGAACCCCTGACCATGCTCACCGATGAACTGGTGGACCTCTCGCGGCTGCAATTCGCCGTTACGGCCATGTACCACTTTCTATTTGTTCCACTGACCCTGGGTTTGGCGTTCATTCTGGTGATCATGGAGGCCTGTTACGTGCTTACCGGGCGCCAGGTCTACAAGGACATGACGCAGTTCTGGGGCAAGCTGTTCGGTATCAACTTTGCGCTGGGAGTGACCACCGGCATCACCATGGAGTTTCAGTTCGGTACCAATTGGGCTTACTACTCTCACTACGTCGGCGACATCTTTGGCGCACCGCTGGCCATCGAAGGGCTGATGGCGTTCTTCCTGGAATCGACCTTCATCGGCTTGTTCTTTTTCGGCTGGGATCGCCTGTCACGCGGCAAGCACTTGTTGGTGACCTTCCTAATGGCGTTGGGCTCGAACCTCTCGGCCTTGTGGATTCTCATCGCCAACGGCTGGATGCAGGACCCGGTGGGCTCGGTGTTCAGCGATGTGACCATGCGCATGGAGCTGGTGGACTTCTGGGCCGTGGTGTTCAACCCCACCGCGCAGGCGAAGTTCGTGCATACCGTGTCGGCGGGCTACGTCACCGCCTCGGTGTTCGTCCTGGCGATATCCAGTTACTACCTGCTCAAGGGGCGCGACCTCGACTTTGCCCGTCGCTCGTTCCGGGTGGCCGCGGCGTTCGGCTTCGCCTCTGCCTGCTCGGTCATCGTCCTGGGCGACGAGTCGGGCTACACGGTCACCGCTTCGCAACAGACCAAGCTCGCCGCCATGGAAGGCATGTGGCAGACCCTCCCGGCGCCGGCGCCCTTCACATTGTTTGCCCTGCCCGACGACCAGGCGCGGCAGAACCGCTACGCACTGGAGATTCCCTGGGTGATGGGGCTGATCGGCACCCGCTCGCTGAGCCAGGAAATCCCCGGTATCCGCGAGATCGAGGCGCAAAACCGCGAACGTATCGCTTCGGGCGCCGTCGCCGTGCAGGCCTTGGCGGTATTGCGAAGTCGTGAGGCCAGCGAACAGGCCAAGGCCCAGGCACGGATACCGTTCGAGGCGCACAAGGCCGATCTCGGCTTTGGCCTCCTGCTGCAGCGCTATACCAGCGACTACAGCCAGGTGACCCCCGATCTGATTGCCCAGGCCGCTCGCGACACCATCCCGAAAGTAGCGCCAATGTTCTGGAGCTTTCGCCTGATGGTGCTGCTGGGCTTCGCCTTCTTCGCCCTGTTCGGCCTGGCGCTCTACTTCAGCCTGAAGAACAGCTTCATGCAGAAGACGTGGCTGCTGCGCTGGGCGCTGTGGTTCCTGCCCACGCCCTGGCTGGCCTGCGAGCTGGGCTGGTTCGTCGCCGAATATGGCAGACAGCCCTGGACCATCTACGGGGTACTGCCGACGCACCTGTCGGTGTCCAGCCTGACGCCGGCCAGCCTGTATGGCTCGCTGGGCGGCTTTGTCGGTTTCTACACGCTGCTGCTGGGGGTGGAGATGTACCTGATGATCAAGTTCGCCCGCCTCGGCCCTGCGTGTCTCGGCAGCGGGCGATACGGCGCCTCTGCGGCGCCGTCCGGTGCGCTTGCCCGTCCCGTGGATATTTGAGGACAACGCCATGCTCGACTACATGACCTTGAAACTCATCTGGTGGGTGCTGGTAGGGGTACTGCTGGTGGGCTTCGTCATCATGGATGGCCACGACATGGGGGTCGGCACGTTGCTTCCCTTCGTCGGCCGCAGCGACCCGGAGCGACGCGTGGTGATCAACACCGTGGGTCCGCACTGGGACGGCAATCAGGTGTGGTTTATCACCGCCGGCGGGGCAATCTTCGCCGCCTGGCCATTGGTGTACGCCACGGCCTTCTCGGGCTTTTACTGGGCCATGCTGGCGGTGCTGTGGTCGCTGTTCTTTCGCCCGGTAGGCTTCGACTACCGCTCGAAAATCAGCGATCCGCGCTGGCGCAGCACTTGGGACTGGGGGCTGTTCATTGGCGGTGCGGTGCCTCCTCTGATCTTCGGTGTGGCCTTCGGCAACCTGCTTCAGGGAGTGCCCTTTCACTTCGACGACAACCTGCGCTCCACCTATACCGGTACGTTCTGGGCCCTGCTCAATCCCTTCGCGCTGCTATGCGGCCTGCTGAGCACGGCGATGATCACTGCCCACGGCGGCCATTACCTGATGCTGCGCAGCGAGGGCGCGGTTTATCAGCGTGCCCGTCGCGCCGCCATGGGCTTTGCGGGGTTGGCACTGGTGTGCTTCGTCGCTGGGGGGATTTGGGTTCAGCTGTTGCCAGGGCATGTCATCACCATCGCCGCATCCCCCAACGCGCTGCCCGATCCGCTGGCGAAAACAGTGGCGCTGGTTCCGGGTGCCTGGCTTAACAACTTCCGCCAGGCACCGTTGCTCTGGAGCGTACCGGGGTTGGGGATAGGGGCGTTGGCGCTGGGGTTCGCCATGGCCTTGCTGAATCGCCCGGGCCTGGCCTTCGTGGCCTCGGCGCTGGCCATGACGGGCGTCATCGGTACTGCCGGGGTGGCGCTGTTCCCCTTCATTCTGCCGTCGTCCACCGACCCTTCTTCCGGTCTGACGGCCTGGGATGCGGTGTCCTCGCACTTCACCCTGGGCCTGATGCTGGGCGCCACGCTGATCTTCATGCCGCTCGTCGTGCTGTACACCAGCTGGGCGTACCGGGTGATGGCCGGCAAGGTGACGCTGGAGTTCATCCGCCAGCACGACAGGAGCGCCTATTGAGGAGGCTGCCATGCGACTGATCGGCGTTAGCTGCCAGGATGGGCGCACCGTGACCGGCCATGCCGGACGTTGCCGACGATTCTTTCTATTCGGAGACCGGGGCGGGCCGATGATGGGCACCTTGGAACTGACCGCCGACCAAGTGCTGCATCGTGGCCCTCCGGGCGCCGATCACCCGCTCGGACGGATCAAGGTACTGGTGACGGCCGGGATGCGCCCGGCCCTGCAGAAGTCGTTGGCCAGCTGCGGAATCGATGTATTCATCACCGACGAGCAGTCGCCGGAGCTGGCCGTGCGCCGGTTCCTTGAGGGCACGCCGTCACTCCCCTGTCTCGACGGCTGCCGCTGAGGCGACGCGTCGATCCAATGAGGTAATGGTCATGTGGTATTTCGCCTGGATTCTCGGCCTTGGTCTGGCCTTGCTGCTGTCGGTCCTCGCCAATCTGTACGGCGACGCCCGGGAAGCGCGCGCCGTGGTCCGTGAGGGCGACGACTAGCGCGCCAGCTGCGCCGAAAGGGTGGCTACCTGCTCCGCCCGCTCGGGCTGGTGCAGCGCGGCGCCGGCGTTGAGGCTCGACCAGCGGGGGTGCGCCCGCGCCTTGCGCAGTGGTTCCGGCAGGTCGCCCTGGCGCCATGCCGGGTCCTGCTGCAGATCGAGGCGGATGGCCTGTTGGGCGGCGTGGCCGCGACGAGCCAGGGCGTCGAGCAATTGCCGCTGACGCAACGCCAGCAGCCGCAGTACGGCATCGTCCAGGGTGAGTTCACGCTCGCCGCGGAGCTTGCCCAGCAAGCGCTGGCCATAATGACGCGCAGTCTGAGCCCCGCCACCGGCGAGGGCGCCGACCAAGGCGGCGGCGCCCAGGGTGAGTCCGCCCACCAGCAAATCGACACCGGCGCCAGCCGCCGCGCCGGCCGCCACGCCACTCCCCAGGTTGACGCTCAGCTGTTTCAGCGTCTCCGGATTGAACAGGTCGTCACCCCAGCGGCCGTCGAGCAGGGGTAAATCCGTGACGTCGGCCGTTCCGCCGTCGAACGCATACAGGCGCAGCAGGGCATCGACGCACTGTTGTTCGCGGCGCCGCACGTCCTCATGCAGTGCCATGACCGCGGACCTTGCCACGGTGGGTTCCGTCGCCACCTGACGCCGGCAGGCGGCGATATCCACCAGCAACTCGGCGATCAACCGACGGCCGTCCTCCTGTCGCGCCCGGGCCTGCGCCTCGTGATCGGCGATCAGGCGCTCCAGCTGCGGGCGCGAGCGCTCCAGCAGCAGCGCCAGGCTTTCGTACAGGCGCCGCTCGCCATCCAGCGGCGGCGCCACGCTGTCGAAGCGCACCAGCGCGTGCAGCCCGAGCCGCGCCAGCGCCTCGCGCCAGTCGTCCTCGCGGGTGCCCGGGCTGGCGATGAAGTTGAGCACCGGCAACAGCGGCTTGCCGCAGCCGGCGAGCACCGCCAGCTCGTCGCGGTACTTGGCCAGTACCGGTTCGCGGGCGTCGATCACGTAGAGGCCGGCGTCCGAGGCGAGGAGTTGACGCAGCACCTTGGCCTCCTGCTCGAAGCGCTGGCGCGCCTCGCTGCCATCGAGAAAGCGCGCCAGCCGCGCCGGACCGTCGAGGCGTTCGCCGGGCCGCTCGCTGCGCTCGAGGTGATCGAGCAGGGCGATGGCATCTTCCAGGCCAGGCGTGTCGTACAGCTCGAGCAGCGCATCGCCGTCCACCGACAGCCGCGCGCCCTCGACGTGGCGCGTGGTGCTCGGCCGGTGCGAGACCTCGCCGAAGCCGATGTCGCGGGTCAGGGTGCGCAGCAGCGAGGTCTTGCCG
>NZ_DEYR01000042.1:0-452 GCF_002364635.1 Pseudomonas sp. UBA3153 | reverse complement strand
CGCAGCAGCGAGGTCTTGCCGACATTGGTGTGGCCGACCACGGCCAGCTTCAGCGGGGCGCTCATCGGTGCTCACCCCTGTTCGGGAGGCCTTGGCGGGGGAAAAAAAGGGCGTCATCCATCCGGCGTTCGATCGGCTCAGTCATGGCCTGTCTCCAGCCAGCCCAGCGGCGCATCGCCGTGCTTCAGGCCGAGCGCATCCAGCGCCTGGTGCCAGTCGCCCAGGCGGGCGCCGTCCAGCGCCTCGCCGGGGAGCGGCGCGAGCAGCCAGATACGCGTGGCCGCGGCGCAGCGCGACAGTTCGCCGATCAGCGCCAGGGTGCCGCGGTCGGGCGAGCGGCGCGGGTCACAGGCGATGGCCAGGCGCGCTGGCGCGAAGCGGGTGAGCTGATCGAGCAGGCGATTGCGCTGTTCGCGGCTGTCGAGGATGCCGGCGTCGGCGACGCCGGCAGG